>CALBTA010000373.1 GCA_937967755.1 uncultured Planctomycetaceae bacterium
CTCTCGCCCGAAGGGGGCGGCGGATGCAGTTGCGGGCATTGGATGGAAATGTCGGTTGGGTTTGTGCCGAACAAGTAGCGGGGGCTTCCAGCCACCGTCTCGGAGTCGCCGAACTCGTGAGAGTTCGGAAGCGTTTCGTGAAGGTCTGCAGCCAGAAGTCTCACGATTTCTGCTACTTCTATCGGCTTGGCATCGGCGGCTGGAAGCCGCCGCTACGAAGACATCTGGTCAGCACGGCCGGTCATGGCGTCGATGGTTTTTACCAGGCTGCTGCCGGTGGTCAGGGCCAATTGAAAACCGCCGAAGCCTAAGATGATCAGTCCGAGGATTAGCGCCTGGTAGACGCGGTACTCGCTTCCGCTCATCCCTTCATTGCCGACGATCACCAACAGCCCAGCACCCAACAACGGGATGAAGCCCGCCAGCACCTGCGACCAACGGATCAGGCTTTTGCTGGACGCCAACTCCCGGCGCGCGGTGGCGTGTAGATTTTCCGCCTGGTCCCACAGCCGGGGGTAGTAGGCCCGCAGCGAAACCCATTGCAGGCCGACGACCGAGTAGGTGAGCGCGATCAACCCCGAAAGGGCGATCGACATCACGAAGTGGGCCGCTTGTTCGATAGTGACCGGCGGGCTGAAAACTTGCAAACCTAACGGAAAGAAGACCGCGCCGGGAAACCACCCGATGCAAGCCAAGATCGCTGCCCAGCGCGGCCAGGATAGGGCTTGCGCGCGGGCGTGGTCGTAGTCGAGCGGCTTGGCGGCGTTCGGGTTTTCCAGCGCCCGCCAATTACGCACCGCCGGCAACACAATAAACTTCACCACTGCCCAAATGCACGCTGGGTAGATGATCAGGTTGTACGCCAGCACCAGCCCGTTGAACGTTGCCTGCTGGTCAGCGTTCAGCCGGCTGACGATCCACATGTTGTAAGAAATGTTGACGACGCTGCCGAGCAAATGCGGCACCAGCGTTAGCGCGATGACGCAATACACCGACCACTTGCCGAACGACTTCACCAGCCGGCCTTCAGGCGGCAGGGCCATTTCCATCTCCCACAATTCCAGGCAGCCCCGCAGCGCCGACGCGAGCTCTTCCGCCGATTGAAAGCGCCGGGCCGGGTCGGGGTCGAGGCAGCGTTGAAAGGTCCGTTCCAGCGCCGTTGAGACTTCTGGCAAATGTTCCCTCAGCGCCGGCGCGCCTGTGTTGCGGAACTCGATCAGCCGTCGAACGTGTTGCTGCATCGAATCTTCGGCATCGCGCGGTAGCGTTGATTGGTGCAGCGTCAGCAGTTCGAACAGCACCAGCCCCAGCCCGTAGATATCGCTCCGCTGGTCGACGTCTTCTTCGTCCGCCTCGTGCACGAATGCCCGCAAGTGTTCGGGGGCCATGTAGTTCAGCGTGCCGCCGAACAAACCGTCGCCGGCGTCTTCTTCTTCGACCTGCAGCGCCGAAAGGCTGAAGTCGGCCAGCCGAGGGTGGCCGTAGGGGTCGATCATGATGTTGGCGGGTTTGATGTCGCGGTGCAAAACACCGCGGCGGTGGGCGTACTCCAGCGCTTCGGAAAGCCAGATACCAATGCGGCAGATCGTCTCTTCGCGGTTGCTGCCGGCCAGCAAAACGCGGTCGTGCAGGGCGTCGGGGTCGAGCAATGCGCTGCCGCGCTGCGAATCGTCGATGATGTCGATCACCCGCCGGCCGGTTAAAGGTTTGCCGCGATCGGCCCGCAGCTTGTTGATCACCTTTTCGATCGTCACGCCCGGCACGAATTGCATGCACAGCAGGCGCTGGTCGCCGTCGGCGATGATCGACTCGCTATACACCTGCACGATGTGGCGGTGCTCCATGGCCGCCATCGTTTGGGCTTCGTCGCCGATGTTTTTGGAAACCTTCAGCGCCACCTCGCGTCCCAGCGAAATTTGCTTCGCCAGAAACACCACGCCCATCGCCCCGCGGCCCAGCTCCTGTATAAGTTGAAAGTCGTCAATCGTCTCGCCCACTTCCGGCAAGGTATCGCCAAAGGGCGTCGCGGAGCCTGACTTCTGCTTCTT
>CALBTA010000374.1 GCA_937967755.1 uncultured Planctomycetaceae bacterium
AATTCAGCCCCGCAGGGAAAGGCAAAGCCATCGCCGAAGTCAACTTCGATCGTCAAGGCCTTCGCTTCGCCCAACGCTACTTCAAATTCAGCTGGATCCATCCCCGGTTCCAACCGGTGTTCCCAAACAATTCGTTCGTTCGCCGCAATCTTGATCAACGCGGTCGATCGCGCACCCGCAACGGGCGACACGGCGCCGCGCAGCGTTTTCGTTCCTTCACCGTCGAGTGAATAGGTCGCGACGGTGCGCGGCAGCACCCGCAAAGAAGCCAAGTGATCGTTTCGACCCGCCGTAACGCGCGGCGCTGGCGGGGGAAGTACCGGGCCAATTTGTTCGAGGTCGGTCGCGGCCAGCCGATCTAGCCAGGTGACGTTCGCGGGGCTTTGCTGGATGGATTGAATCTGTTCGATACCAAATGCCAGTTCGCCGAGCGTCTCGTGCGTGACGATCAGTTTGTCTTTGGATGCGCCCAGGCTGCCGCGGAACAGGTTTCCATCAACCAGGCGAATTTCGGCGGGGCCGCGCGGCACTGCGGCTTCGACTTCGGTGAAAACGAATCGGTCTACGATGTTGCGCGGCAGCGGCACAATTCCCAGGGCGCAATCGATGGCGATATCCTTGTCGCGCACCCAGACCAGCTTACCCGCGATGGGCGGACCATTGTTGCGGTAAAGCATCCCCGGCTTTGCGTCGTCAGATGCGCTTGCGGAAAGATCAAAGTGAGCAATCTCTTCCACTGCAATCTCGCGCCGTCCAACAAGCGGGCTTTCGAGCGCAAGTTGGCCTTTGTCGAAGCCGACGATTTTCGCCCGCCAGTTTTCGCCGTTCACCAAAGTGACAGCGCCCATGCCCTCCATCGGCGCGGGCGAGCTAGATGTCGTGGCGATGAGCAACGAATCCAGCGGGACAGGCTTGCCGTTTACGGAAAACACTCCGGCATCCATGGACAAATTGCCGCTAACTCTTTCCCCCTCGTGCGTGAGGATTGTTCCCGTGATGCCCCCAGCTTGCGCGGGAACTTCAGAGATATTCCGCTCGGCATTCGACTCATTCGTCTGATAGATATGATCGTCATTGATATGCCCCCAAATCTCCCGGTGGCTATCCACGATTTGTACGCGGGCCGTTTTTCCTTGTAGCGATTTCACGTCGAAAGCGAACGGTTCCAGGTAGTCGTCATTTTGTCCGGTCGCCGTGCGAACAACCTCTTCGTCAACTAGCAGATTGATGCAAGTGCGGCCGGGAAACTGACCGCCGCTAAAGAGCGCTTCAACGTGCGATTGCTCGATCACGAAGGGTGGAGAGATCATCTCGCCGACATCGGCGTCGGACTCGATGTAGCTGGTCGCCAGGTATTTGCCGCGCGGCAACCCGGCCCGCCGCTTCATCAACTGCGTGCCCCCGTTCAGGTCGCGGTCGAACACGCCACTGAGCGTCCAACCCCATTGTTTGCGCGTCCCGGGGTTATTCTCTTCCAATTCGGCGATGACCAAATTCCCGTTGGGCAGCGCCGTGGAGATCGGCCCCGCCGGCTGGCCGTTTTCTTGTTTCGGCGGATGTTTGACAAGCAGCGCTTCGTACTCTTCGAAGGACAAGACGCCGCTGTTGTCGGTATCTCCGTCGGGATGTTTTTCCAGCGCACGCTGGAGCGTAGGGTGATTCTCCGAAGTGATTTCTGCGTTTAACTCGACTACCACTGCAAGACCAACGTACACCGCAAGAGTAAGGACAAATGTCGTAGCTACACCCGCCAGAGCGTGGAGGAACTCGGCATTTTTCCACCGTCTGGCGACGGTAGCTACGTTCTCGCGGATGCTCATCACTGCTGGATCGGAACTAACGGGTCTTGGACAATGCGGTTCTTTGAATAAGGTAACTGGACAAAACGTGTTCAATCGGATCGGCGGTGTTCACCAACACGTAGTCAACTTGGGCACGTGTGCAGGCGGTCTTGATGCCGTCGATGAACGACTCCAGTTCCCGCAGGTAATTCGCCCGCACACGGGCCGGCTGGGTGATCATCTCACCCTCGCCTTCGAGGCCGATGAATTTCCACATTCCGTTCATGGGAAATTCGATTTCATACGGATCGAGAATGTGAAACAGAATCACATTGTGGCCGCGGAAGCGCAGGTGGTTCAGCCCTTCGACGAACTCTTCCGTGTTGTCGAACAGATCGGAGAACAGCATCACGAAGCCCCGCCGCGACATGCGGTGGGCGAAGTCGTGCAGCATCGCGCCAACGTTCGTACGCGGGTGTGGGTGGACCCGTTCCAACTCGCTGGAAATATCGTGCAGGATGCGGGTGCTGCCTTTGGGCTCGATGTAGTTTTGCAACTCGCCGTCGAAGACTGCCACACCGGCTGAATCGCCCTGTTCAACCACCAGATAGGCGAGACTAGCCGCCAGATACTTCGCGTATTCCAGCTTGGAAATCCCGTCCGAGGCGTAGGTCATCGACTGGCTGGCGTCGATCAGTAAATTCGCGACGAAGTTCGTCTCGGCGTCGAACTGCTTGATGTAGTAGCGGTTGCATCGGGCGTATGCCTTCCAGTCGATGTGCCGCGTCTCGTCGCCCGGCACATACTGGCGGTAGGCGGTGAACTCACTGCTGATACCGCGGGCCGGGCTGCGATGTTGCCCGATGCGAACACCTTCGACGACCTGCCGCGCGACGACGTCGAGCGAGCCAATTTGCGACAGGATTTCCGGGTCGAGATATTTAGACTGCGGCTGTGCTTGCGCCATGGTAGAGGCTTCCGTCGGCGGGGATGGTTTGCAACAACTTGCCCACGACGTGATCGGTATCGACCCCTTCGCTCTGTGCGGCGAAGTTCAGGCCCATCCGATGCCGCATGACCGGCAGGGCGAGCGCCTGAATATCTTCGACCGCCACGTTGAACCGCCCGCGCAGCACGGCGCGTGCCTTCGCGCCGACGATCAAGTTCAAACTGGCCCGCGGGCCGCAACCCCAGGAAACCCAATCTTTGATGAAGTCGGGCGCATCGTCTTGGCCGGGCCGTGTTGATCGGACGAGCTTCGAGGCGTATTGGAAAATGTGATCCGCCACCGGCACGCGCAGTACCAAATCTTGCAAGTTGGAGATTTCTTCGCGGCTGAGCACGGCCGACAAGTCGGGCGTCGCCCCGCTGGTGACGCTGCGCATGATGTCAATCTCTTCCGCTTGGCTGGGATAGTCGACGTGAATCTTCAGCATGAAGCGGTCCAACTGCGCTTCCGGCAGCGGGTAGGTGCCTTCCTGCTCAAGCGGGTTTTGCGTCGCCAACACGAAGAAAGGCAGATCCAACTTGAAGTCCTCGCCGCCGGCGGAGACCATCTTTTCCTGCATCGCTTCCAACAATGCGGCTTGCGTCTTGGGCGGCGTGCGGTTGATCTCGTCCGCCAACACGATGTTGGCAAAGATCGGCCCCTTACTAAACATAAAGTGCCGCTGGCCCGATTCGGGGTCGTCTTGCAACACTTCCGTGCCCGTAATGTCCGACGGCATCAAATCAGGTGTGAATTGAATCCGCTTGAACGATAGCGACAGGCATTTCGAAATCGAACTGACGAGCAACGTTTTCGCCAAGCCGGGTACGCCTTCGAGCAATCCGTGGCCGCGCGAGAATATCGCGATCAACGTTTCGTCAATCACTTGATCCATGCCCACGATGACCTTGCGCAGTTCATTCGTAAGTTGTTCGCGGGCTTCGCCCAGCCGCTTCACGGCATCCACATCGCCGCCGGAAGGCTGGCCCTGATTGGGTTGAGTGTCCATGTGCGTTTCCTGTGATTGAACTTCAAAGGCGGGGAGAACTTCGCAGGGCTCAACACCAATGTGCGAGCCATATGAAGGTTGGCGGCAGATGATGTGGGAATGAAAGGAGGGGTTCAGGGCAGAGGAAACTTCACTCCCCCGGCCCATAATCGTGGTATCGTAAAACCACCGAAATGAGAAATCAATCGTTCGGGCGAAAAAAATCCTTGCTTTTTCCGGCCAAATAGAAACACTGGCCATTTTCGGTGCAACCTTGGCCAAGACCGGCTTGTTCAATTCGGCAGTATGAGCCAGGTGAAAGTTGATGAAACGGTTCCGCACTCTTCGATCGCTTCGTTCACCTTGTTCCCTCTACCGCTTCGCAGCTGTGATTGCGGCGTTTGCCGTTCTAGCGGAAACGTCCCCCGCCGAAGAATTCCGGCTCGCCGAAGACGATGTCGTCGTCTTTTTAGGCGGCACGAATATGCTGCGCATGCAGCAAGCGGGGTATCTCGAAGCGCAGATCGCAAGATCGTTTCCAAATGTTCGCGCCAAGTACCGCGACCTTGCGTGGGAAGGCGATACCGTCTTTCGACAGGGCACGGTAATCGACCGCTGGCGAAAGCAGGCCCACTTCGGCGACCTCAAGGGGCTGGGTAGTTTAGCGGACCAACTCGACCGCTTGAATGCGAACGTCGTCATCGTTCAGTTCGGACAAACCGAGTCGCTGGCAGATTCCGCTGGCGTGGACCCGTTCGTCAACGCGTACAACGATCTGCTGGATGCGATCACAGCGGACGGGCGGCGAATTGCGTTGATATCGCCCATCGCATTCGAAGCGCCCGCTGATCCGCTGATTCCCGATCTTTCGCGACGCAACGAAGACCTTGCGCATTACGTGGCAGCGATAGAGAAGATCGCGGAGCAGCGCAAGTTGATCTTCGTCGACCTCTTCAAACATTCACAAGGCCGGCTGACAAACAACGGAATGCATGTGAGAGACGACGCACAGCCGCGCCTAGCCCGTGAGATCGCGAAGCAGTTGGAAATCACAGCCGTCGAAGATGAAGCGCTTGAGCCGCTGCGCCGGGCGATCGTCGAGAAACATCGCCTGTGGTACGACTACTGGCGGCCGGCGAATTGGAAACTGCTGTATGGCGACGACGCCCGTCGACAGTTCACCCGCGGTCAGGTGTCCTTCCGCGAAGAGTGGCAGCAGCTGGTCCCACTCATCGAAAGCGCCGACAAACGCATCTGGCGAATCGCCGCAGGCAAGAACGATCCGGGACCGGAACGCCCGAGGCCTGAAACATTGCACGGCGATGAAAGCGCCGACATCGAAGCGGAACTGGCCGCGTTCACGGTCGCGGACGGGATGCAGGTCAACCTTTTCGCTTCGGAAGAACACGGCCTGACTTCGCCACTGGCGATCCGTTGGGATCCGGCGGGACGAATGTACGTGACCGTGACCACGACGTACCCGCACGTTCGGCCCGGTGATTTGCCCAACGACAAGATCATTGTCTTGGAAGATGGAAACGCCGACGGCCGGGCGGATCATTCAACCGTCTTCGCCGAGGGCCTAAACATTCCGACCGGCTTGGAATGGGGCGACGGCGGTGTCTACGTCGGTCAGAACACCGAACTGCTCTTCTTAAAAGATACCAGCGGCGACGGGAAAGCCGATACCCGGCGGGTCGTGCTGAGCGGGTTTGGCAACGGCGATTCGCATCAAACCATCAACTCGTTCGTGTGGAGCCCCGGCGGGGAGCTTTACTTCGGGCAAGGCGACGGGTGCGAGTCGCGCGTCGAAACACCCTGGGGCGTCAGCAGCTTGTATCAGGCTGGGTTCTTTCGACTAAGGCCGCGACGGTTGCAGTTGCACCCGTTGCTTGACGACTTCATGGGGCCGGGCAACCCTTGGGGCGTGGCGTTTGATCGCTGGGGACAAATTTTCAGCATCGACGGAGCAGGGGGCGTCACGTTTCTTTCGCCGGGGCAAGTACCGGTTTCGCACCGCCGGCGTCTGCGCACGATCGGCCAACCCGGCGGCTATTGCGGCATCGGCTATCTCGAAGGCCGTAGCCTTCCCGCGGAGATGCAAGGCGATTTCGCCGTTGGTGATTTCAAAGCGAACCGCGTGAAGCGGTTTACGGTTGAAAGCGAAGGTGCCGGTTACAAACTGTATTGGAAGCAGCCGCTGCTCCATTCGCGGCATCGCAATTTCCGACCTGTGGATGTAAAGATGGGGCCTGACGGGGCGATCTACATCGTCGATTGGTACAACCCAATCACCTGCCACCAAGACGACGCGTTTCGCGACCCGCGCCGCGATAAAGCACACGGCAGAATTTGGCGTGTGTCCTCGAAGGGATCGGAAGATCGAGTCGATGTTCGACCTGGCGATTTGAGCAAAGCGCCCATCGAAGATGTTATCAACGCGCTCGCTTCGCCGGAACAATTCACGCGCTATCAGTCATAGCATGACATAACCCCGCGAGACCCGACGACCGTTTCCAAAGAGCTGCACGCCTGGGTCCGTTCGCTTGAGCCGCAAGCGGAAGACTACGAACACCACCTTTACGAAGCACTCGGGGCGTACGCCACGATCGAAGTCGTGGAGCCGAAACTGCTCGGCCGCGTCTTGCACTCGAAAGATCACCGCGCCCGGGCGTACGCCGCGCGCCTCGTCGGTCGTTGGCACGACCGGCTGGACGCACCCTTGATGCTGCTGGAAAAACGGGTCGCGGATGAACACCCTCAGGTTCGAATGGAAGCGATCATCGCCTGCGCCGCGGTTCCAGCGCCGCAAGCAGTCGCTGTGGCGGCGCTGGCGGTCGATCACCCGCGTGATGAGTGGATTAACTATGCGTTTGGACAGACCGTGCAACACCTCAAGCCGCATTGGCTGCCCGGGCTGGAACAGGGGCATGTCTCATTCTCCAACTCCAACCAACTCTCAGAAGTGCTAAGCACCGGCGGCGGCAGGGAAGTGATCGACCGCCTGAGGAAGCTGGCTGATTCCAACGGGCTGGACGGCACGCAACGATTCAAAGCGATCTCTTTCTTGATCGCGACCGGCGATTGGAACGACTGGAAACAGTACGGTCTAAATCGCCAGCACTATCGGCAACAGGATCGTTACGACCCCGATGCTCACGGCCATATGTTGGATTTCATGGCCGAGCAGGCTCGCCTGCGCGACATTCGCCCCGCAGACGAAGCGGCGGAACTTCTGCGCCCGCTGATGCAGAGCAACCAGCCCCGCTTGCATGCGGGCGCTTTGCAATTGGCCGGTATCTGGAAGATCAAGGCGTTTGAAGAGCATGTAACCGCCGTCGCCAAGGACGAAACGACCATCCCGCTCGTTCGCAAGGCTGCCTTTGGCGCGATGATCGACATGAACCTTTCCACCGCACCTGATCTACTTTCGCAATACGCGCGTGAAAGCCGTGACCTCGAAATTCAGGCGGTCGCGGTGCAAGCGTTGGCCACTTCCGACTCGGCAACCGCAAGCCGGCTCGCCCTCGAGGTGTTCACGAACCCTAAAGTCAAAGACGAAGCCGTAACCGAAACGCTTCGCGTGCTTGTGGAACGGGAAGGCGGCAGCGGCGCATTGAGCGCCGCGTTCCGCGAGGCGGAGTTGAATCCCGCACAGGCCAAACGGGTGATCGTAGCCCTCTACTCACTCGGCCGCGCGGATCAAGAGTTGCTCAGTGCGCTGCAAGGTTCAACCGAAACACCTGACTACAGTTCCGAGTTGGTAACGCATCTTGTGAACCGCGCGGCGGAACAGGGCGACGCCAGGCGGGGCGCGGCCGTGTACAAAAACATGGCCTGCGCCGCTTGCCACAAAGTTGGCGGACAGGGCGGCGCGGTCGGGCCTGACTTGAGCGCGATCGGCACAACACTTTCGGCCGACCGCATCGTCGAAGAACTCCTCTGGCCCAGCCGGCAAATCAAGGAAGGGTTTTCTACCGTCGAAGTCGTGACAGTCGACGGCAAGATCCGCCAAGGGTTCACGCGACCCGGCGGCGAAGACCAGTTGCTCCTGCAAAACCTGGCCACGCGCGACACGATCTCAATTCCGCGCGACAAAATTGAACAGCAGCGTACGTTGCCCAGCGCAATGCCGACCGGCCTAACGTCAGTACTATCCGAATCACAAACGCTCGATTTGATCCACTACCTGACGAAATTGGGAACGCTTGAATGAAC
>CALBTA010000375.1 GCA_937967755.1 uncultured Planctomycetaceae bacterium
CGTCTCTTTTGAAACGGCTCACTGTGGACAATTTCTAAAATCAAACGTGAAAACTTATTGCCGTCCTTCTCCATCGCGGCGACGATTGCCGTGGTCGCGCAGCGATCATAGTATTCTACCCCTCGGCCTAGCGCATACGTCAACATTTTTTCAGTCAGGCAGTTCAAAAAGTCTTGTTTCTGGGCCGAAAGCAACGCCTTTTTCAGCTCCGCTGGACCAGAGAATTCCTCTCCGCTGGGAAGTGTGCCGGAGGAGTCGATGGGGAATTTGCCATCGCGCTGGCGATAGGCTCCGACGGCATCGAAGTTTTCCAACGCCAGACCCAGCGCGTCCATTTGTCGATGACAAGATGCGCAACTGGCGTTTTCCCGATGGATGGCAAGCTGCTCGCGCAGCGAAACGTTCGGATTCACTTTGGCGGTCTCTTCCAACTCGGGCACGTCCTCTGGCGGGTCGGGCGGGGGCGTGCCGAGGATTGTTTCCATGATCCACTTCCCACGCTTCACAGGCGAGGTGCGCGTCGGGTTCGACGTCACCGCCAACACGCTGCCCATCGTCAACACGCCGCCGCGGTCGCCGCTGGCACCAAGGCCAATCCGCTGAAACTCTTCACCACGAATGCCGCCGATGTCGTAGTGCTTTGCCAGTCGCTCGTTCATGAACGTGAAGTCGGCGTCGATCAGTTGCAGCACGCTGCGGTCTTCACGCAAGATGGCGCGGAAGAACAGCTTCGCCTCGGTCAACATGTCTTCGCGCAGCCGATCGTTCCAATCGCGAAACCGCCGCCGGTCGGGCTCCATCGCTGCCAGGTTTCGCAATTGCAACCATTGCAAGGCGAAGTTCTCGACCAGCGCATCGGCCTTCTCGTCGGCCAACATCCGGCGGACCTGCCCGTCGAGGTTGGCCCGCAACTGATTCTCCTTGGCCAGCTTGAACAGCTCATCATCGGGCATGCTGCTCCAGAGAAAGTAGCTGAGCCGCGTGGCGAGTTCAAACTCGTTCAGTGTGCGAACGGAATCGCTCTCATCCGCGGCCGGATCGAGTTCAACCTTAAACAAGAAGTGGGGCGAAGCCAGCACGGCGGTCAGCGCCAGTTGAATCCCATGTTCGAACCGCCCGCCCCGGTCGCGGCCGATCTTCGCCACTTGCAGCAGCCGATCAACTTCGTCTTGCGTTGCCGGCCGGCGAAACGCCCGCGATGCCAACCGGTTGAGAATGCGCCCCGCCGCTTCCGCTTCGGAGACATCCTTCCCGGGCGTGACGAACAGCAGCCGCCGGTGCGGCTCGGGGTATTGCAACCCATCGCTGCTGAGCGGGCCGATGATTGCGAAGCGGCGAACGCCCAGGTTGCGATCGCGCCGGCTGCGGTTGGGGTGATCGGGTTTGTAGTAGTCGTTGAGAAAGGCGATCTTGAACTCCCGCTCGCCGCGGGTCAGTTTGCCGCGATACTCAAAATCGGCCGGCGCGTTCGACTCGTTGGCGACATCGAAATCTTTCAGCGTTCCGTCGATCTCCACCCGCATCCGCGCGGCTTCATCGCCCGCCTGATCTCCGTAGGCGTGGGTGACGATCATGTACTCGCCGTCAACCGGCACGTCGATCTTCCCACGGAAAGAGGCCTCGGTCGTCAGCACGCGCCAACCGTTGCCCCGGTCGCTAATACCCGGTCCGCTCATTTTTGAAACATCAACTTCCCGCTTGGCGGTCGCCTCGAGCGGGTCGGTGATCACTACTTGATTAGCAATCTCTTCCGCCGCGGTGAGGTACTTTTCCATCAGCAGCGGCGAAAGCGAAAGCACGTCGCCAATGTTGTCGAAGCCGTAGCCGACATCGTCCATCGGAAAGTCGTCGGCCAGTTCCGCTTCCACGCCGAGCAAATCGCGAACCGTATTCTTATATTCGTAACGCGTCAGCCGGCGGATCGTCTCTCGCCCCGGGTCGGCCGGCCCGCTGCAATCGTAATCGTCGATGGCAACATTCAGCCACGCCACGATTGCATCTCGCTCAGCCTTCGTGGGCTGGCGTTCATCTTTCGGCGGCATCACATGGCCGAACAGACGGTCGCGAACTTTCTTCCAGGTCTTGCGCTGCTGCGTGGGAATGTGGGCGGCGTTATCCAAAACGTCAAGCTGAAATTCCCCTTCCAGCGCATCGCCGCCGTGGCAATCAAAGCAATACTTCGTCAGGAATGGGCGGACCTGTGAGTCGAACTCTTTCTGCCGCGCCGCCGCCCGATCGCTGGCGGCTTCGCCTTGGCCTTGCACCGGGTTAGCCAGCGCGCAAACCAACAGCGCAGCAGCAACGACCAGGAAATAGTGCGTGGAAGATCTCATCACAGGTGGGGATGTGTGGGGCGGGATGCATCACAGCCAACAGGCCGTGACGGTGCCTTATTATTATATCAGCAACACCCGATGCAAGTGCAACCCGTCAGATCAATCACTTGTTTCGCCCGGTGGATGCCACCCGGCAACAACCCAAAGCTTTCGTGCGGCAACAAGCGTCGCTCGGTTCAGCCGCAGGGCAAGAACTGTCGCGCGGCCGGAAGGCGTAAGTCCGATGATTCTGTCGCTTGTTTCGTTCCACCGGAAATTCTCGCTCCATACATCGAAGCGTGGATTGAACAGCATGGCGAACTGACCCGTTGTCGGGTCCAGAGCCGCAATTCGATTTGACTTGCTGTCGTTGCACAGCGAACAGGCAAGCCAAAGATTTTCTTGCTCGTCGGAACCGCCCAACGATACCGGTGTGAGATGATCAATCTCCATGGGAGCGCCCACGACCGCTTCGGACGACAGACAGTAGCCACAGCGAAATTTCGCTTCCTGTGAGACTCGTTCCCGCACTCGCTTTGAAATCCGTTTCCGGCTCATGACTAGACCGCGTCGGAACTTGATGAGCGCCGCGCTTGCAGAATCGCTGATGCTTTGGCCTTCTGCAGCATGTGCCGCTGATACTGATCGATGAGCTGATTAAGCCGTTTCGATTCGCTTGCGGAAAGGCCGGATTCATTGTTGCGGTTGTGCAAGTGTTCTAGTTCTTCACTGACTTCAGGCGCAAGCGTTCCATCGGCGAGCGTTCGCAACGCGTCATCATCGAGAGACTCGACGTCAGCCATCGCCGCGACCAATTCAGGCGCCAACTCGACATCCGCGGCTACCGCATCAGCCAAGGCCACAATCGCTTCTTCCTCAACGGATCGTTGCGTCTGTTCGGCGCGCACCTTGAGCTGATGATAGATCGCTTCGGGAATGTCGATGGTTACCGGTAAGGTTGTCACTTTGGCATGCCTACGAAGTTGGAATGGTGCTTAGACTTACTGCCATCATAGTTCTACTCGAAACGTATACGCAACAATCAAGTCGGCACGAAAGGGGCGAGCGTTGAGTACAAATCACAACGGGGCCGGCAAGTCCCGGCGGCAGAAGACCGTGGCGGCGATGGTGTAACAGGCTGTGCCCAGGCCGAGCAAAATCAAGATGTTCGACAACGGCGAAAGGAATTGCCGGTCGCCCGTGCCGGTAAGCCAGCCGAGCGCCCAAATATCTTCCGGGTTGCGAACGCCGACATAGACTGCCCATTCCGGCGAGTACGGCGTGAAGAATGATAGGTATTGCAGCCACCAGGCGCTTTCGACCGCCATGCCGACGACCTTGGCGATCGACATGATCACCCAAATGGTGACCGCGATGCCGATCGTCCGCCAACGGTACCGGTCGAACGAACTGAGCATCGTGGTCATCGCCAACAGGAAGAAACCGAGCGCTGCCAAATTCAACGTCGCCGGCGTCAGCGCCGAAGGAGAGACCTTTTCACTCAGCGGAGTTCGGATCGGTTCCGGGTCAGCCGGTGCCAAAAACGGCAATGGGATCTCAAACCCAAACCCGGGAACGCGGATTGCCGGCGGAGGCGGGGCTTCGCGGGCTTTGAACGTGCCGATGCCGGCGGCCGTGCCCATCCAGGCGGCCGTGCAAAGCACCGCGATTCCGACGACGCCGACGACCGCTTGCGTGAACATGACCTGCAAGCGGCTGACCGGTTGCGAGAGAACCATTTCCATCGTGCCGCGGCCGATTTCGCCACTGACCACATCCGACCCGCGCCCGATGGCCCAAATGCTGATCATCAGCACGACCATCGGCTCGTTGTAAAACACCGCGATGCGGCCGGGGTAAGTTAGCAGATGCGAAAACGGAACGAGCGAAAACTTCTCCAGGTCGCTCCATAGCTGCCCGATGATTTCGGCGAAGCGGCTCATCTCGACCTGGCTCACCAACCAGATACGGAGGAAGGCGAACAGGAAGATGCCCAGCGCCAACGTGAACAACAGCCACTTGGCCTCGCCGAATGTCTTTTTCCACAGGGCAGTGTTCATGTCTAGGTCGGCGTGGCGGTGTCATGATGGTAAAAGTCATACAGGGCTTGCAGGCCGACCGGTTCGACGCGCACTTCGGCCAACGGCAACGTAGCCAGCCAGCCGAGCAGCGGAGCCAGTTCGCCCGGCGTCTCGATCGTGACGTGCCCCGCCGAGGTGTTGCGGATTTCCAACTGCCCGTTCAGTTCTTCGGGTGCCTCCGGTAACGGGCCTTTTAGTTCCGCATGAATCAAGTGCCGCCGCCGCAAGTCGTGCATCACTTGCGTGTGAACGACTTGCCCCCGCCGCATGATGACGACGCGGTCGCAGACGTCTTCCACTTCCGACATCACATGCGAACTAAACAGCACCGTGCGGCCCAGCTTGCGGGCTTCCATCACCAGCTTGCCAACCGTGCTGCGCATCGTCGGGTCGAGGTTCGACGTTGGCTCGTCCAAAATCATCAACGGCACATCGGCGGAAAGCGTTGCGGCGAGCGCGAGCTTCTGCCGCATTCCGGTCGACATCAGCGCGACGCGCCGGCGGGTGTCCAGTTCCAGCCGGTCGGCATAGTCCATCGCTCGGGCGAAGTCGCCCCCCTTGCGCATTTGGGCGAAGAACTTCAGCGTTGCCTTGCCGCTTAACCGGCGGAACAGCCGCGCATCCCCTGGTAGGTAGGCCAACATCCGATGGACCGATACCGACTCGCGATAGCAATCCAAACCCGCTACCGTCGCCGTGCCTGCGCTGGGGTGCAGAAAGCCCAGCAGGCAGCGCAGCAGTGTCGTCTTGCCCGCCCCGTTCGGTCCGAGCAGCCCGAAAATCTCGCCCTTCTCGACGCCGAACGAAACATCGTTGAGCGCCAGAAAGTCGCCGTATCGCTTCGTCAGTCCTTTGGTTTCAACCAGCACGCTACGTTTCTCATGAACAAACTTGTTTAGCCGCTTTCCAGAGGATGATTGACGATAGTCAATCACCGCCGGAAAGTGAATCGGGTTGGAATCCTTGGATACGCTTCCGCGCGTCCGGCGAGCGCCGGCGGTGGAACGTCGCTCTAGATTGTGACGCTCTTCCCGAGAAGCGGCTAAACGTTTGAATCCAACCGTTAGGACTTCCACAACTTAACTGCCCGCTGCAATGCGTCCTCTTGAGATTCTATTTCCCCGACAAGTTGCGCATCGCGCACGTCGTCCAATATCTTTCGGTACGCCTTACCCGGCGGAATGCCCGCGGCCCGCAGGTCGTCGCCGGTGATCAGCGGCGGCGGGTTGAGT
>CALBTA010000376.1 GCA_937967755.1 uncultured Planctomycetaceae bacterium
GGACATCCCTGGGCGCTGACAAATTCATTTTTTCGTCAGCGCGCGGCCCTCTACAGAGGGAGGGTACTTCGCGAACGTTTTTCAACATGACAATCCCCTCTCACCCTTGTGCTTAAATCACCCACCAAAGTGCCGCCCATTCATTGGTCGTAGTGAATCCATTCTCGCTCTGTGTGAGGACCTTCATGTACGACGGTCTTCCAAGGCCGTCGAGGCGGAGCACCTATTGTTTGACGACCTAAGAAGACCCGTACTAATTCGTTTGTACAGTATACGCATATACACTTCCATGTCAAGCGAGTGGTACACTTTTCTGGCAAAAAGTCCGAAGATTTCTCTCGCCCACCCAAAAAGCAGCGATTCACGACCAAAATTCCCGCAGCCAACTAGGAACGACGGAATCCGCGACACTGTTTGGCCAGATTCTCAAAGGCGTACGCGAAAATCCTGGAATCGCCAGCGGCAATGAAAATCCCCCCAAACGGTTGACGAGGATTGATCGCGCGTTTACCCTAAATGGTATGTTGCATGCAGCATACCGTCGTTTTCTTTTTAACCGACCCAGTTTCAACGCGGATAGAGACCAGTGAATACCAACTATAGGGCAGATGTCTTTTCACCATTGTGGGTGGCCGCCTTGGTGCTCTTCGCCAATGTGGCCCTCGCGCAGAAGGTTGTGGATTTTGGTGGTGACTACGTCGCCGCGGATACGCCGATCGTTGCGGGGGTGAACAACTTCAGCGGGCCGTTTGGAACGTTCGAGTCCGCGACTACCGCCACGTTCGTGAACAACGCAGGCGGCGACCGGCTCTCGCAAACTTCAGACAACGGTTCCTTCGACAACGCCTACTGGTGGACGCCCGGCGGCACGTTTTCTTTCGATAGCCTGGGCGCTTCGGATCCGCTGTTCGCAATCAGCAACAACTCCGGCAGGGTCCGCCCGCTGGTGCTGAACGACGGCACGTTCTACCGTTCCAATCAAAGCAAGCTCAACAGCGGCATCAAGAACTTCACCAAGAATGACCTGGACGACCCCGGAGATTGGATCGAATTCAACCCGGCGACGTTGAGCGATACCGGCGGGCCATCGGTGCTGCTGTCCGACATGGATTCGGTGACCGCGTTCGGGTACATCGGCGGTAACGGTAACAACGTGCAGAACGGCTTTGAGGCATTCGCCCAGTTCACCGCGCCGCCGGCCGCCGTCACACTGTTGGATTTAGACGCCGTCTCGCCGCTGGCCAGCTCCGAAGTGCAATACGGCAATCTTTCTGACGCGGACTTGATCGCCGGCGGCGGAAACGACGCCCGCGTCATGCCCTGGCTTTCGACGCTGCTGGACGCGACCGACACCGACTACAACGGCCCGATCGATGTCTACGGTGCCGTGACGGCGGTTCAACTCGACGGTGCTGGGCAACCGTCGTTTACTGACAACCAACAAAAGGTGACCAGTAGCCAACTTCGCTGGCGGGGCAACAGCACCAACGGCCAGCAGGACACGTTGGCCACGGCCTTTGCGTTTGACTTGAGCGACAACAGCGTTCCCTACGGCGATTTGCTGTCGATGAATTACGAAGCCAGCAATGAACTCGCCGACGACGGGCGGTGGCTGGTCGAACTGGAGAATGGAACTTGGTATATCACCCGCGACCAATTCGGTTCGGGCGAACACCTTGGCGCGACGGCCATCGCGGAACTCGTTTGGGCGGAGTTCGACCCGGCTTCGCTGAACGGTACCAACGACGATATTCGTCTCGACCCGACCGGCCTCACCTTCATGACCATGGCCGACATGGGGCTGGATGCGCTGGCCGTGACGCGGTTCGGCGTCCACAATCAGGCCGACTTCGACATCAACAACCGCGGCCTCTTTCTGACAGACCTGGAACTGACGGCGCGAGAAGATTCGCTCTTCGCGGCCGTTCCTGAGCCCGCCAGCATCGGAATCTGGTCGCTGCTCGGTTTGGCCCTCGCCGGCTTCGGATATTACTCGCGAAAGATTTCGGGAGCCGCGAAAGACTGACCCCACCTAACGCTTCGCTTCTTTCTTGTTGTCCCGCTTCGACGACCGTGGCGCAGGATTCGTGGCCCCGGCCTGGCGGCTGGGTAACGGTTCGGCGACTTGATCTCTCGAAGGAAGCAGGCTGTTCAGCTTGGCTTTGGTTTTTGCGTAGGCTGGGTTTTCGGTTTGGTTGGTCCATTCGTGGGGATCGTCCGCCCGGTCGTAGAGTTCCGTCGTGCCGTCCCAATATCGTGTGAAGCGGTGCGTTTCCGTGCGGACCGACATGTGCCCGTCGTAGACGGTGATCGCCGGTTGCTGTCGTGGCGTTTTCACGTCTTTCAGCAGCGGCAGCAGAGAGGCGCCATCGAGATGATCGGGCTTCGTGATGACTGCCAGGTCAGCAAGTGTCGGGTAAATATCGAGCAACGAAACAGGGCGGGTGCAAACCTGGCGAGGCCGCGTCACGCCCGGCGCGCGGAACATCATCACGCTGTCGGTCGCTTCTTCCCACAGCGTGCCCTTGGACCATTGCTGCTTCTCGCCCAGGTGAAAGCCGTGGTCGCTGATCAGCAGGACGATGGTGTTGTGTCGGTGCGGGCTGTCGTCCAAAGCCTTCAGGACCCTGCCCATGTGCGCATCGGAAAAACTGACGCTGGCGAGGTAGCCGCGTATCGCCTCGCGGGCTTGCCGGCTCTCACGCACTTTCTGGTCCCAGGCGAGATTCACCAGCGATTGCCCAATGGGCGGAACGTCTTCCAAGTCGCCTTCTTTGATCGGGGGAATTTCGATCTCATCCAGCGGGTACATGTCGAGGTACTTCTGCGGCACATACCACGGGTAGTGGGGGTGGAACAGACCGCAGGAAATAAAGAACGGCTTGTCGTGCTTTCGTTCAATCGCTTCGATGGCGGCGGCGGCCAGCCGCTTGTCGCTCATCATCTCTTCGTCGAGGTGAGTCGCACCCCAGTCGCGTTCGGTGATCTTTCCATTGGCGGCGCGGGCGATGCCGTTGAGCGGCGCGTCGGGCGGCGGGGGCGTCCGCTTGTGGTTCATCGATGCGTTGTACTTGACCCCGGTGTCGTACCCGTGAGTCACCTTGCCGAACTTCGCAATCCAGTAGCCGCGATCTTGAAACGTCTTGAAGAGCGAAGGAAGGCCGTGCAGGGCTTTGCTGTCACCCACCTTGACGCCGTTGCGGGACACGCCCGACTTCCACGGCGCGACGCCAGACAGGATCGCCGTCCGCGAGGGCGAGCAGACGGGGCTGGCCGTGTAAGCGTTGTGAAACAACACACCCTCTTGCGAGAGCCGCTGAATGTTCGGCGCGACAACCTTGCCTGAGTAACGCGAAGGATCTTCCAGCACCCAGGTGTTCAGATCATCCACGATCAGCAACAGGACATTCGGGGGTTGCTGAAGTTTCTCAGCGCGGGCCGAGGGCACAGCAAATAAGGCAGCCGCGATCGCGATGATAAGCAGTAGCGGTTTGACACGGTTCATGGAAAAATACGCCCTACCTTCGGTTTTTCGGATCGTCCCCCAGCGCCTTCCACTCTGCCGGTTCGGCCTTTTCTTTTTGGAATTCCATCAGAATCTGCCACCGGCCCTCTTTTTTGATCAGCAGGCCTTCGAAGTGGATGTATTCGTCGCGGCGTTGGCCTTCGCCGTCGACTGTGGAATAACGGAAGATTCCTGTTTCGTGGGCGGTGGTGTCGTCGCCGATCCGTCGTGAGAACCTGAACTCGACGCCGGCCTTGACCTCGCCTGATTTCGTGGCGTCGAATTCTCTCTTCCAGCGCGCCAGCGCTTTCGAAAGCGGCTCACTGTTTTCCCTGGACCCGGATACCAAGACCCCTTCGGCATGGCAGGTTGCCTTGTAGGCATCGAAGTCGCCCGCTCCGACCGCGCGCGATACTTCGGCCCAGTAGGCATCGAGTTCGGCTAACCGCTTTTGCTCCTGGGGCGTCCCTTCCGATGCGGTGCTGGTCATTTCGTAGTCCAGTGAGAAAGAATGTTTCGCGTCGTCCTTCGACTCTTTCAGCAAGGGCGAATAGGCTTTGACTTGAATCTTGTTTTCCGCCGGCACAAAGCGCAAGGTTCGGAGCCAGC
Source organism: uncultured Planctomycetaceae bacterium (assembly GCA_937967755.1). Lineage (GTDB taxonomy): Bacteria > Planctomycetota > Planctomycetia > Pirellulales > Pirellulaceae > CALBTA01. The sequence continues at coordinate 4,115 of CALBTA010000376.1, forward strand.
CGTTGCCGCCGCGGGGCAGCCCTTGGTAGTCGGTCAGCATCTCAATGACTTTGCCGCCGGCGTCGTTGGTGCTCTCTTGCAAGCCAACGCCCAAGATGTGCCCGCTGACGACCAAAAAGATGTTCGGCTGCTTGCGGATCAGCTTCTGCCAGATTTGTTCGCCGCTATTACCTTCCACCTTGTACTGGGTGGCGCAGGCAGTGTCGCGCGCGTTGGTCCGCATGTAACAGTGTGTGGCGACGATGACCCGATGTTCGGGATGCTTCTTGGCGACGCCCGCGGCCCACTCGAGCGTTTCGTCGCGCGGCGCGAACTCCAAACTGATGACCATAAACTTCATTCCGGCCGCTTCGAAGTAACAGTAGTTATTGTCGTTCGTCTCGCCCAGATGCCCGCCGTACCACTTGTGATCTTGGTAGCGGGCGGGCGAAAAATACTTGTTGTAAAGCGACGAGTCGCGGCTTTTGACGGTCATGTCGTGGTTGCCCGGCACCATGCTATACGGAACAACGCCGTCCAAAATCGCCATCGCCCGGTTGGCGTTTTCCCACTCCGATTCCTTAGTGGGCGTTTGGACGATGTCGCCCAAGTGGATCGCAAATTTGATGTTATCCTTTTCGCGCTGTTGGCGGATCCAAAGTGTTTGGGCGATGTAATTGTCAGGGAACTTTTCTGAATAAAACTGCGTGTCTGGCAGCAGCACCACGCTAAAGCTCGCCTCGGGGGCAGCCTCTTCCTGGGCGGCCGCGAAGTTTCTTGCCGCATCCAACTCGGTACACAACGCCAAAAGTACCGTCAGCGTAGCCAGATTCGGAAGCCGGTTGAGCATTGCAATCTCCGGTTTTGAAAATTCAAAGTAGCAGCCACAGTCTCTGTGCCGTCCGCCGAAACAGTGTTGATCGCGGCTCCGTTACCGCACACTGCGCCCAGTTGACTTCGTTTTCTCCAACAGCGCCTTCAGCCGCTTGACCACTTCGGGGTGTTTTTCGTATAGGTTCTTCGTCTCGCCGGGGTCGTCGGCCAGGTTGTAGAGTTGGCCGGGCGCGTCGGGCGCAGCGTTGGGCAGGGCGAACTGTTGCAGTGGGCCGCGGTCGTAGCGGTTTCCGCCGGAGCCTTGGTGGTCGAGGTACTTCCAATCGCCTTGGCGAATCGCTAGGTCGAGGCTGATCGTTTGGTGCAGCGTGTAATCGCGGATCGGCTGTTCGCCTTGCTCGCCTAGCAACACCGGCAGCATGTCGAAACTGTCTTCCGCCGCATCGTCGGGAATCTTCTGGCCGGCAATGGCGGCACAGGTGGCCATGATGTCGGTCAGGCACATCGTCTGATCGGTGGTGCTTCCCGCTTTGATCTTGCCGGGCCAGCGGGCGATCATGGGCACGCGGTGTCCCCCTTCCCAATTGTCGCGCTTCATGCCGCGCCAGGGGTGGCTGCCGTCATGCCCATGATCCTTCCGCATGGCGACGACGGTCGGCACCTCTGGCCCGTTGTCGCTGGAAAACATCACCAGCGTG
>CALBTA010000377.1 GCA_937967755.1 uncultured Planctomycetaceae bacterium
TGGCCAGATCATCCGCGTCGGGCTTGGGCGTTTCCCGCGACGCCCGGGCGACCTTGCCGCCGACTCGCTGTGAAATGGAGTAGGGGGCCATGTCGCGAGCCTGGTAGGCGGTGATCAACTCGGCGAGGAAGCCGATGGACATGAACTGCGTTCCCAACAACAACGAAGTGATGGCGTAGTAAAACATGGCGCTGGAATGCAGATGGAAGTCATTATCGATGGTTGCATCCAAGCGCGAAACGATCCAGCGCCCGGTCAACAGACACAGAACGATTCCCCCAAACAGGAAGAACAACAACCCGACGGTTCCCAGCACATGTTGGGGGCGTTGGCCGAACCCGGTGAGGAACTTTACCGTTAGCAGATCGAGAAACCCTTTGACGATCCGCACGACGCCGTATTTCGACGCGCCGAACTGCCGCTCGCGGTGTTCGACAACGATTTCGCCCACGCGGTACCCACGGGCGGCGGCCAACACGGGCACGAAGCGGTGGAGTTCTCCGTACAGGCGCACCTCATCGAAAATTTCCCGCCGGTAACATTTGAACCCGCAGTTGTGATCGTGCAGTTTCACCCCGGTGAGTTGGCTAACCATCCAGTTGAACACCCGCGAGGGGCCAACCTTGTGCCAGGGGTCGTGGCGGATTTGCTTGTAGCCGCTGACGACGTCGAACTCGCTGCCCATTTTTTCCAGAAAGCGGGGGATCTCTTTGGGGTCGTCCTGCAAATCGGCGTCGAGCGTGAAGACCAATTCGCCGCGAGCCATTTCAAAGCCGGCCGAAAGGGCCGCCGCCTTGCCGAAGTTGCGTCGGAATTTCAGCCCCCGCACGCGCGGATCGTGCTCTGCCAACTCAGCAACAATTTGCCAAGACCGGTCGGTGGACCCATCGTCGACAAAGATAATGTCCAACACATAGTCGTGTTCGCGCGCGACCGTGCTCAACTCCTCATGGAGCAGCTTCAGACTTTCTTCCTCGTTGTGCAGGGGGATGACGATCGAGAGCATGTGGGCAGTTCCGTTTTGTCCAATCCAATTCCAGGATAGTCGAAAATGCCCTGGCCCGCTTAGTTCCCTTCGGCGATGTCTTTCAGGCTGGTCAGGCGTAGGCGTCTGAACGGGTTGTACATTGGGCTATCGGCGGGCATCTGTTGGTCGTCGGCCGCCGTGGCTTGGAAGCGGGCGCCGTGCTCGTCGCCCAGCAAGTGCCCGTCGCCGATGGGCTTCTCGCCGCGGCCGACGTAACGGACGGTTTCGATGATGGTTTCCGCGTCGGTTTCATGGTCTTGGCAGCGCATGACCAAATCGGGATAGCCCAAGATGTGCATGCCCATCGTCCAGATTTCCTGCCCGTTGTTGATGACCGAAACGTAAGCGAAGGTCAACGCATCGCTTCCGCCATCTTCGGCCATCTCTTGCCAAAGTTGCCCGCCGTGGGCCATCGCGCAGTTGTCAATGAACACCCCAGCGCCGCCGGCGCTGACAATCGCCGACCCCGCCTGCATCATCGTCAGGGCTTGTTCCATCGAACCACCGGGTCCGCAGAGACAGATGTTTACCGTATATTGATTGATGATCTCCTGTTCGTCGTCTTCCGGCGGTTGCCGGCAAGCGTTGGCGAAAATCCCCGCGAACTGATCGTCGGCCGGCCTGGGATAGATCTCAACCTTCGAGCCATCGGGCATCGACAAGTGCTGGCCCTCGATGGAATACCCACCCGGCAATCGCTCCACAACTTCGCGCGGCCCCGACCACTGGCCGGGAATGCGGAAGGTAATTTCGATGGGCGGGTTGGGCGTAGTCATGGTGAATCCGTTTCGTCCGCGGGCACGATGGCGAGGAAACGCACTTCGTCGTCATCGAAGGCGTGAAAGACACGCATGTGCGGGATCGTTTCGTCGTCTACCAACAGATGTGACCACCAGCAATCGTAGGCAACCAGGTAGAATGAAGTCGGCCAATGCGGACTTTCTGCAATTCGGTTTTCTAGCCGATCCAGGTGCGTCAGAATGTCAGGATTCTTGTCGGCCAGATCGTTCCGCGTCTCCTGATACTTCGGGTGGCGGACTATTCTTCGCATCTAGCAATTCCTGATTTCTCCGAATTAGCTCTTCACCAAGTTCCGGCGGAACCTGGTAGCCCTCGTCATCAGTGGGAAATCTCAATCCTTCGTGCGTGACTTCTTTCATGAAGTGTCCTTCAAGACCCAGAGGAAATGAATTCAAGAAGCAACGGTAAATTTGATCACGATGCATCCAGCGACGAGACATGATCTAAAACGGCAGAGTAAGGAAGCCTCTCCTCGTCCGATGCCAGTCGCTGGCGGGCGATGCGGATGTCCTCTAAATCACAACTCCGAGCGAGAACGCCGAGGCGGTTTCTTTGCGCGTCAACGAGTTCGACCGATCCGGCAGCCTCGTTCATTTGGCGGATTTGATCTTCGGTAGCGACTATTTTTACCATCGATGAAACCTCCCTTGTTGGTTCCCTAAGTATAAGGCCGCGTAATCGCTGCCGCAAACTTGATGGTTCGAAGCCCCGGCTACGAATTTGGCGGTGGCTGGAAGCCCCCGCTACGAAACAGTCGCCCGCAAAGATATAGCGTACCCGAAAACGCCAACTCTGCAAAAAGCCAGGCCAGGCGAAGCAGGATGATTGAGACGATGGCCAGCTTGCCGAACGTGGGTGTCATCAACACGTTCAACACAAGTTCCCGCACGCCGACGCCGCCGGGTATCATCGAGGCGAAGCCGGCGACGACCGCCAGTGAGATTGCCGCGGTGAGAAGCGGTAGTTGCGAAAGCGGGTTGCCGAGCGCCTCTTCGGTGCCGGGCATCGCTTTTAACGCACACCACAGGCTGAGGCCCATCACCGGCCAGGCCAGGCAATTCGCCAACCACCCTTGAGCCATGAGCTTGTAGTCAAGCCGCTTGAGCAGTTCGTCGACATCGGCATTCGCCTTGGAAACGCGCAGCATCTTCACAACGAAACGAAATACCGGCGGAATGGTTGGCACTCCGGTGGCAAGCATCAGGCCGACGGCCAACGGGTAGATTAAGCTACCTGACCCCAGCGGCGCTGCACCGCTGACCAGCACCAAGACTCCGCCCAAGAATCCGCCCACGGCCATCATCGTCAGTGTTTCGATGAACACGCACAGGGCCGCCACGGTCGTGTCGGTTCTTTCGCTGCGAACTAAGCCCGTTCGCAACACGACGACCATCGCCTTGCCCGGGACGTATTTTCCCAGGCTGCCGATGTAGTAGGCGCGCAGAGTTTCCCAAAACGTTGGCCGTTGGCCCAGGTGCCACATCGTCCTGTGCCAAAACCAGATCATTGGCAGTTGGGCCGCCATGAATGCCAAACCCGCGACAGCCAGCCACCAAGGGTTGACGCGGGTCAGCGAAAAGCCTTCCTGGTCGATCTGCCGCTTCGCCTCGACGATCGCCTGCCAGATGAAGTAGGCAACGATCCCAAAGATCGCGATCTTGGCGGCTAAGATCAGCCACGAACGGAGCGACTTCGCCGGATCTTGCTTCACGCCAGATTCTCTATGCACTTTGCGTGACCACTACGGCGAATGGAATAGCCACTTCGCTGGCAACTGCTGTTTGCCCTTTACGCCGGGGCCTTCGATCATCACGCGCAAAGCCTGGTCGCCACCGGCTTCGAAGTAATCCAACTGCAACGGGTACACCCCTGGGCGCAACCGGATCATGCCTGTGACTTGCCGTTCGGCGTGCAGTCCATCGTTGTCGACAATCATCCGCTCGCCCAACCACAGCCGGCTACCATCGTCGCTGATCGTCGAAAGAAAGTAAACGCCGTCGGTCGGAATCTTCAGGAAGCCGGTGAAGCGTTGCCCGAAGAACTCTTCCTCGGGATCCTTCACGGTTCGCGGAGACGACTTGCTGATGGATGTTTCCTCCGGTTGCAGCTTATCGAAATTGGGCAGCCGATCCCATTGACCGGAAAACCGCTCCACGCGCAGGCCCGGTTCGACTTCGATGCCCGCAGCCGGCTCAAGCAGTTCCGCTTCGGCAAGACGGAGGATGATCTTCAGAGACTGATCTCCCCGGCGAACGGAAAGCGCCAGTTCATCACCCGGCTGGCGGTCGATCATTTCCAAATGAAAATCGACACCATGCCGCAGGCTGGCGTCGTCGATCCGTTCAATCACGTCGCCAGTTGCCAAGCCGGCGACCGCACCGGGCGAGCCATCACCTATTGCCGTGATTTTCGCCGCGCCTGCGAAGGGATCAACGGTGATGCCGTGGGTGATTCCATACCGCTGATCGGCGGCGATCAGTTGCGGCATCACCTCGCGGACTCGGTCGATGGTAATCGCGAAGCCCAGGTTTTCGCCGTCGGCCTTGCGGGAAGTGATCACGCCAATCTGTTGGCCCAAGGCGTTGATCAGTGCCCCACCGCTGCTGCCGCCGCTGACGGGCGCGGTGGTCTGCACCATCGATGGCAGATGGGCATGCTCGGTATGCGTCGCCCGCCCAAGCCCGCTGACCAAGCCGGCGCTGAGCGTGTGCGGCAACCCGCCGGGCGAACCGAGCGTGATCACCGGTTCACCCAGTTCCAAGTCGTCGGTCCGCCCCAGCGGAAGGGTTGGAAACAGGGCATCGCCATCAAGCTTCAACAACGCCAAGTCTTCTGACGGCAAACGGGCGACCACTTTGGCCCTTCGCCACGGGCCCTGAAAGAAGGCAATCTCAACATGCCCCGCACCGGCGACGACGTGGTTATTCGTGAGGATGTACCCCTTGGCATGAATCACGCTGCCGCCGCCGTGTCCAAATTCGACGACGTTTCGCTGATTCGTCTCGCGGGCGACGCGAACCGACACCAGCGCTGGCAAGCACTGACGGACGAGCTTCACCGTTGGAGTGACCCGCGGATCATCATCCGGCCGCCGGTTCTTTTGCGCCGCGGAATCCTGCGCGAATGTCGATGCGCACATCGCCATCGGAACGAGCAACCGGATACAGATTTGAAGCCTTTGGTGTAGCACATTCATTTCCCCATTATGGCTTACCGTCAGGGCGATTGCAGTAGCGGGGGCTTCTAGCCACCGTAAACTTCGCGAAGCGAAGACTCCCCCATTGCAATAGCCGCGCAGTTACTACTTCGCCGGCGATGCGGTAGCATGGCGGCTATTGCGAGGTACGGTGGCTGGAAGCCCCCGCTACGTTGCCCCTCGCCGGTTGCGTGGGGCGGATTTGACTTGTAATTTGGTAGAACTTTGATCGTCGCCGAAACGCCCTCAAACCGCGATATTTCCGATGAAACAAACTCTGCTCGCGAGCCTACTCGTCGCCCTCTCAACAACAGTTTTCGCCGATGCCCCTTGGCCGCAGTGGCGCGGGCCGGACGGGCAAGGGCACCTATCGGGCGAAGGCTATCCGGCGACCTGGTCGGAGACCGAGAACATTGCCTGGAAGGCGGAGCTACCCGGCAGCGGGCATTCGTCGCCGGTGATTGATGAACAGCACGTCTGGCTGACGACCGCCACGGCCGATCCGATCACCGAAGAGGCCAGGAAGAAAAAGCTGGAAGCAAACACGGGTAGCCAGCCGCTGACGCTGGTCGGCCGCCTGAGCATGCGAGCACTCTGCATCGACCGCAAGAGCGGAAAGCTGCTGCACAACATCGAAGTCCTTTCGCACGACGACCCGCAGTGGACGCATCAAATCAACACGTTCGCTTCGCCCACACCGGTGCTGAGTGACGGGCGGTTGTATTGCAGCTTCGGTTCGCACGGCAACGCGTGCTTGGATACGAAGACGCTGAAAGTGCTGTGGACCAATCAAGAGTTGGAAGTGATGCATGAGAACGGGCCGGGCAGCACGCCGGTCGTGTGGGGCGATTTCTTTATCGTGCACTGCGATGGCAGCGACGCGCAGTTCATTGCCGCGTTGAACAAGCACGATGGCAAGCTGGCGTGGAAGACGAAGCGTTCCGGTGAGATGAACAGCAACCCGCAGTTGCAAAAGGCGTACGGCACGCCGTTGATGGTAAAAATCCAAGGGCGCGATCAACTGATTTCGCCGGCAGCGGATTGGCTATACAGTTACGATCCGGCAACGGGTGAAGAGTTGTGGAAGCTGCATTACGGCGTCCTCGGTTTTTCTAACGTGCCGCGGCCGGTCGCCGGCAAAGGGATGATCTTCATCGCGACCAGTTTCATGAAGTCGCAGATTCAAGCCATCAAGGTCGAAGACGGCAAGCCGCGGTTGGTTTGGAAGTACGACAAAGCCGTGCCGCGCATCGCCTCGCCGCTGTTAGTTGGTGACGAGTTGTACTTCATCAACGAAAGCGGTATCGCCACCTGCCTCGACGCCCAAACCGGCAAGCTTCACTGGGACGAGCGGTTAGGCGGCAACGTCGCCGCGTCGCCGACCTATGCCGATGGACACTTGTACTTTCACAACCGCGAAGGGGAAACGTACGTCGTCAAGCCGGGTCCGGAGTTCAACCTGCTGCACACCAACCAACTTGATGGCGGACATTGGGCGTCGCTAGCCGGCGCCGATGGCGAGTTCATCGTTCGCACCGACAAGGCACTCTACTGTCTGCGGAAGCCAAAGTAGACCGCCACGTCATGAGCGCGACGCCACACTCCACAACCGGCCGGGTGCGATGGCAGTTTCGGCTGTCTTCCCTGCTGCTGTTGATGGTCGTCGTCGCAGCCGGTCTGGGTATTTGGCACCGGTGGGAATCGACGCGCGACAGGCGACAATTGGCGTGGGCGATCGGTGCATCCGA
>CALBTA010000378.1 GCA_937967755.1 uncultured Planctomycetaceae bacterium
TAAACCGAAGTGCTCCAGAACGCCATGCGCGAGCAGCACGGCAGAACACAACAGCAATAGCCACAGCGCGGCGCGCAGAATCACCGCTCGCTTTTGCGTGGTTTCAAAGTTTCTGATGGGCGTGTGGCTCATATCAGCAGCTTGACTGTGTGATGCTCCGGAAGTTCCGATTGGTCCGATTGTGCCGGCTGCCCGGGGCGAAACCGGGCAGAGAAAACTCGGTTGTGACAGTACGACGCATTGTGCCAGCTATATGGGAGCCGCCGGTATTCGTACTGCGCCAGGTTGTTATGGACGATACGAATCCAGACACAGCGCATATTCCGGCGATAGCACTTGCGCCGATCGTCGGCCGAAGTATTGATTTGCCGACAGCACGAGTTTTTCCAACGCCAACATGGTTCGCCAACAACGGCAGAGTTTGAACAGAAGAGTCAGCCGCTCGCGGCTTCGCGACTACTGCTGCGCAGTTGCGGTTGGATTGACTGCGTTGGCGCTTGCCGGCTGCACCTCGACGAAGTCGGCGTACGAGATTCTGTTCGAGGAACAACACGACTACCACGACGAACATCAGGCGCATCTGTTGGCCGAACACGCAAACGCGTTGGCCGAAGAGGCTTGGTTGAGCGCGGTAGGCCCCGGCAATTGCCCATCGGCTCATTACGAGCGCGGCTTCAAGGAAGGCTTTGCCGACTATTTGCAGTTTGGCGGGACGGGCAACCCGCCGCCGCTGCCCCCGCGCGACTACTGGCAACGCGAGTACCAAACCCCCGTCGGCCAGCAGTTGATCAACGACTGGTTCGCCGGCTTTCACCTCGGAGCGGAAACGGCAAAGCTGAGTGGGCATCGTGAACAAATTACCGTACCGGTTGCTGGTTGGGGACATGCACACTCGGTGATGCAGGAAGTTCACCCACACCATGAGTTCCCGACGCACCACGAGGTCCCGCACATCCAACCTGGGCCTTCGGTCCTTCACCGGCCGGAACTGGAACGGCTTCCGCCAGCCCCGACCGCTGAGGAATTGCCGGCTGAGGAAATCGATGACGATCCGCCCGCGCCGGAAACGGTCGATGAAGTTCCGCCGGAAGAAGTCGTTCCGCAACCGCCAGCGGCGCGCGGAGAAGACTTGCTGGACGCCGCTTCGCGGAACTTCGAGCCCAGCCCGATCGAACTTCGGCGAGCGGACCAACCTGACGCCGGAACGAGCTCGCCCGATGCTGGTGATTCTTCGTTGAGCTGGCCGACGTTTGACGGCTTCCAAGAAACGAGCGACCGCCGGGCAGTCGATAACGAACCCGAAAGTTGGGCACCTGGTTCGACGAGCGGCACGCTGGTTGAGCGTGGCCCGGAACTGCGCTGGAGCAATCGTTCCGATAACACCGCCATCGAGTCAGGATTATTGCAGAGCATTCTGCGGCACGACGCGGGTTGGCGACCGGGTTCAACGAACGTTCAACCCAATTCGACGGAGTAAACCGAATCAAACGGCAACGCCGCGAAGCGGCGGCAAAGCGAAGGTTACAAGGAAGAGGGTCATGCGAAGCAACCGAAACCAACAAACGACAGCAGCCCGCTTTCTGGCGTGGCTGCTGTGGGGCGCGCTGGTCGTTTTGGGTAGCGGTTGCGCGGCGATCACGAACCCCACCGCCAACGGCATTCCGGTCAACCGCGTTCCGCAACAACTTTTGCAAGGGCCGCAGCGCGACGCCATGTCGACGATTCCGCTGCACTTGCTCACCCAGCGTCCGCCGCGCGAACATCGGCTGGCGTCGAAGGATGTGCTGGGAATCTTCATTAACGGTGTACTGCCAGCGGCGCACCCTGATCAGCCGCCGCAAGACCCGCCGGTTTACTTCCCTTCGCAAATCGATCCGCTGGGGGCAGGGCTGCAGCCGGCACTCGGCTTTCCGATTCCGATTCGTGAAGACGGAACCATTTCGTTGCCGCTGGTCGACCCGATTCAGGTCAGCGGAATGACCGTGACCGAAGCGACCGAGAAGATTCGCAATATCTATATCGAGAAGAAACTTGTACAAGCCGGGCGCGAGCGGATCATCGTTACGCTGCTGCAGCCTCGGCAAACGCGTGTCATGGTGGTCCGCGAAGAGAACGGCGGGTTTGCCACCGGTGGGCGACGCGAGATCATCTCGAACTTTGGTAAACGGGGTACCGGGCACTTGCTCGACTTGCGGGCGTACGAAAACGACGTGTTGCATGCCCTGAACGCCACCGGCGGGTTGCCCGGATTGGATGCCTACGCCGAGATCATCGTGTTCAAAGGCGCACTGACCAGCGACGAGATCCAGCACATGCGGCCAGGCCCCTGCGGGCATCTGCCCCCGGCGTTGGGCCACCACCAGCGGATCGTTCGCATCCCCACCCGCGTTCACCCGCACCAGCCGCTGCCGTTTCACCCGCGAGACGTGTTGCTCGACGATGGCGACGTTGTGCTGTTGGAACCGCGGCCGACCGAAGTGTTCTACACCGGCGGGGTGCTGCCGCGCACCATTCAAACGCTGCCCCGCGACCGCGACTTGGATGTGCTGCAAGCGGTCGCCCTGGTCGAAGGCCCGCTGGTCAACGGGGCGATCGGCGGGAACAACCTGTCTGGCAACTTGATCAGCCCGGGGCTGGGCGGCCCTTCGCCGAAGCTGTTGACGGTCGTCCGCCGCACACCCGACGGTGGGCAGATTCCGATCAAAGTCGATTTGGACCGCGCCCTGCGCGACCCGCGCGAGCGCATCCCGGTGCTGCCCAACGACATTCTGGTTCTGCAAGAGTCGCCCAGCCAGGCGATGGGTCGGTACATCAGTCAACGGTTCGATATCACCAGCAAGATTCAGTTGTTAAGCCGCGGCAGCGCGATGAGCACGTTCAACTCGGTCGTGCCGGACGGAATTCGGTAACAAATAGTAGTAGGCACGCTCCGCGTGCCGTAACTGTGCAACGATTTCGGACTTCTTAGCGAACGGCACAGGGACTGTGCCTGCTACTATCTGCCGCTGACTTCGCGGTCGCCCGGTCGCAAGTCAACGAGCCGTTTGCGCGGAACGACCGCCAGCGTTTCAGCCAATTCGATGTACGCCCCTAGCGACAGTTTCTTCCGCACCACTTCCAGGAACTCGGAGTAAACGTCAAGCGACAACGGGGAAAGCAGCACCGGGTCGATCGGGCCAAGTTGCGTCAGGCAGGTTTGCACGCAGGCGTCGGGCGTTTGCCGATCGACGATCTTCTCTGCCTCTTTCAACTGCCGGCAGGCCCATTGGTTGTAGCGCTGCACTTGTCGAGATTCGAGCTGTGCTGCCACTTCTTGATGATCGGCTGCCAGGCGTTGGAAGCCTATCTCGGCGACTGGATCATTCGAGGAAGGAAAGTATTCCAGCAGCAAACCGGCTTCTGACCACAGTTCCTGCGCGGTACGGTAGTTGTCCGCCTCGACCGCTTGCTTATCCAACTGCCGCACAGCCGCGGGCACATCGCTGGTTAACAGTTCGATCAGCCGTTGTTGCTCATCTTCCACCCGCAGCGACAGCTCAGTATCCAACTCGTCCAGGCTGAGGATGATGTCGAGCGATTCCATCGAGTCGACCAGATCTTCGACCGTAGCCAGCTCAACGCTTTTGAAGTTCGCTGCCCGCAGCAGCTCTTTCTGAATGATTTCTTTTCGGCCATCTTTGTCGGCTTCGGCAAGCTGTTGTTCCAACTCGTCGAGGTACCCGGTACCTTCGTCGCCTGGTTCCGCCGCCGGATCGGCCAACGATGTGTTGCCCGCCAGCAGATTAACCTTCCGGTTGATCCCGCTTAGCTGCTGGTCGATGGCGTCGAAGCGCGCTTGATCGTTGCAGCCGGCCAACAGGGCGGATACGAATAGAAGCATTGAAGTTCCAATTCTCATTGTGTTTATCCCATACGAAGTTGATATGTTCGCGGCGTGTACGGACCTGGAGGTCCGTGCTACGCCGCCTTTTTACCCGTTTAGCGTTACCGCTCCGTTGACCGCTTTAGCGGCGGCGGTTTTGCGGCTTGCCAAGAGTGAGCGGATCTGGCCGAAGACCGATTCGGCGTCCAGTCCGAACTGTTCCTTTAAGTACTCTTGGTCGCCGACCTTGCTGCTGAACACCGACGGCAACCCGATGCGGTGCAGCTTCCAGT
>CALBTA010000379.1 GCA_937967755.1 uncultured Planctomycetaceae bacterium
CGGCGGACTTGATGGTCTTCCGCGAAAGCGTTTCATCCCGGTTGAGCGTATCAATCCAGCAGCGAAGCGAACTGCAAACCGCTTGGAGACGCACGCACCCGCGCTGCCATCACGTTGGGTTGAACAGCCTGCCACGCGACGGACGAGAACGCTTGGCCAGAGTTACTTTGGCACGAAGCCCCGAACAATCCCGCGTGAAGCATCCTGCCACCACGGCCCGGCGAACCCTTGCATGATCGCCCGCCGGCCGACCGCTTTCGGCGCATCAGGCAGTTCACACAACAACAAACCGGCATATGCGTACCAGTGTTTACCAACGTCGGTTGATCGTCACGCTCATTCTGATGGGCCTCTTCGCCCCCGCCGTGATTTGGTACGGGCTGGCGGCGATGCGAAACATCCGCACCAGCCCAACCAAGTGGGTGCCGATGACCTTCCAAAAACGGAAGGAGTACGACTGGTTCGAGAAGACGTTTGAAACCAACGACAGCGTCATCATCAGTTGGGAAGGTTGCACGATCGATGATCCGCGCCTGGCGGAGCTTTACGAAACATTGCACCAGCCCGACGACTCGCCCCGGGGTGAACAGATTCGCCGTTATGTTGACCGCGTGTTTACCGGTCGGACGTTGCTTGACGAGATGATGGATTACCCGCTGGAATTGCCCGAGGAGATGGCGCTCGCCCGATTGGACGAAGCGCTGATCGGCAGTGACGGGAAGACGACCTGCTGTGTGATCCTGCTCGCCGACGCCGGTTCCGACGAGCGCAAGAAATCAGTGCCGCTGATGATGGAGATTGCTGCCGAGAAGGCCCAGATTCCAGAGGATGATTTACACGTCGTCGGGCCAATCCTGGATGCCTACTCCATTGATGTCGAAAGCGTCAAATCGATGCGCACCTTCATTGTCCCTTCGGTGCTAATCGTGCTGATATTGTGCCGCGTTTGCCTGAAGAGTTGGGCTTACACGATATTGGTTTTCTGCATTGCGATCTTCGGAGAGCTAACAACGTTGGCGCTGGTCTATGCCGGTAACGCGCTGTTCGATCTTGGCCCGATGAACGCCGTGCTGATCGTGATGCCGCCGTTGGTGATGGTGCTTACCGTGTCAGCCGCCGTTCACCTGGTGAATTACTATCACGACGAGGTGCGCCGCAAGGGTCCCGAAGGGGCTCCGCGGAAAGCGCTGCGCAACGGGGCAATGCCATGCTTGTTGGCGACCAGCACAACCGCCATCGGGCTGTTGTCGTTGGTGCTCAGCGACATCATCCCGGTCAAACTGTTCGGCCTGTATGCGACTTGCGGCATCGTCACCACCTTGGTGTTGTTGCTGTTTACCTTGCCCGGCGCTCAAGAGCGCTGGCCGGTGCAAGCGCGTGAAAAGCGGGAGAACATATTTAAGGACCTCTCCGGCGTGTCCAACCTGGTTTGCCGCCGCCCGGCGTTGATCGCGGCGCTATGCCTGGTGGTCATGATCGGCGCGGGCTGGGGTTTGCAACACTTGCGCACCAGCGTCAGCGTCCGTTCGTTGTTCGCACCGGGCAGCCGCATCTTGCGGGATTACCAGTGGTTCGAAAAGAACCTGGGCCCGATCACGCCGGTGGAAGTGATCCTGCATTTCGATGAAGACAGCGGCCTGGATGAAGTCGAACAGTTGGAGATCGTCGACATGGTTCACCGGCGGGTGGACGAGTTCGACGAAGTGCACGGCACGATGAGCGCGTCGACGTTCTTCCCATCGATTCCACGCAGTTTCGGCGAACGCCGGGCCACAGCGATTTTGCTCAAGCGGCGTGTGCAGAAGTTCGACGACATCAACTACACCGCCATCTTCGACCACTATGTGATCCTTGCGCCCGGCGAATCGGTTGAATTTACCGGCATCGGCGAAGCGGAAGAGCGGCTTACGCTGGAAGGCTGGTTCGGCCCGCCGGAAGATGTCGAGGAAGACGTAGATTGGACCGTAACGACTTGGACCGAACGCAGCCATTTCGCCGTTGTGTTTCAAGGGGATGACAAGTCGATTTTCCAAGACGGCAAAGTAGCCAAGGACGCGGCAAACGGCAATCTGCCGAAGATAGTTCGCAGCGCCAGCGGCGAAGTCACAATTACCAACGGAAGCAGCCAGTCGCCACTGGCTATCGACTCGTTGCGGTTTTCCGACATCGCTCGCTACCATCGAGATTTCTCGCCGCCCGCGCGGATTGACCGCGACTACGACACACTCGCCCTCTTCCAATTCGCTGAAGTCGAGGCCGACCGCGTGCCCGACGATTCAGGTAAACACTTCGTCGCCTTGGAGCCAGCCCAAAAGTCGAAGCGGCGGCTACCCGATCGGGCGTGGCGGATTGGCGGGCGCGTGGCGGCGTTGGGAAACATGGACGAGATTGAGATCGACTATGGAGACTTCCTGGCCGAGATTCAGCGCCAAATCGACCCGCGACTGTGGGCCGTTCACCATATGCGCGATATCCGAATCGCGTTCCAAGATTCGTCGCGCCGGGACCTGGCCGACAAACGCTTGCTGCTGATTGGAGCCCCCGCCGAAGCAATCGACACCGGAGAGGACGATGCCAACCGAACGTACGCTTCCCCGGAAGAGAAGATGGCTTCGATCTTCGTCGCCCAATTGTCAAACTTGCTTGAGAACCGGGGGTTCAAGCGCGAGAACCTGATCGCAGTGAATAGCGCGAGCCAGGCATCATCAGAAGACATTGAGGAGGCCGACGGTGTCATCCTAGTTCGCGACGTAGCAGGCGTCAGCTACGACGAAGTCGTACAATCTGCGCAGATTACCGTCGATGCTCGCCAGCATTCCGTCGTGAAAGATCCTACCGACCCTGCCGACGTCCGCATTGTCACCGCTACGTACACCGGGGTGATGCCGCTAGCGTACGAAGTTCAAAACGCGCTGCTCAACGACCTGATCAAAAGCTTCCTCACCGCCGTCGTGCTGGTGAGCGTCGTGATGATCGTGCTGCAGCGCAGCCCCGTTGCGGGCATGGTGGCGATGTTCCCAAACGTGTTTCCGATGGTGGTGTTGTTCGGTATTACCAGCGGACTGGGCATGGCGGTCGATATTGGCACGGTGATGACTGCGTCCGTCGCGCTGGGCATTGCCGTCGACGACACGTTGCATTTCCTGACTTGGTACAACCGCGAACATTCCGATACGGGCGACAACATTGCCGGCGTGAAACTCGCGTTCCGACACTGCGCCAAGGCGATGCTGCAGACGACACTGATTTGCAGCATGGGGCTGGCGATCTACAGCCTCAGTTGGTTCATGCCGACGCGGCGGTTCTCTTGGATGATGGTTTCGCTGCTGATCGCAGCCGTGGTTGGCGATTTGATCTTCCTCCCTGCCATCCTCGCCAGCCCGATCGGAAAGCTGTTCCCGCAGCGCAAGCTGATCGGTGACCCGTTGGCGAAGAAGTCAGAACCTTCACCATCGGCACCCACGGAGTCACCCGCGACGTCGTAGCGGTGGGTTCCAGTCACCCCAGTGGCGTGCGCCGACGGCTGCTCTAGCCGCCCTTCGTCTCAACCCCTATTCTTGAGCGACCACGAACGTCAACGCCAGACACGGATGTACCGTGCGAACTGCGAACAAGGCAAAGCAAACTCTACCACATGACAACGCTGCGCCCAGTCGCGCACCTGCGTACCGCTCGACATTTGCTCTGGCGCTGCTGGGCTCCGTGCTGCTCTGTCTGGCGTTTCCGCCGGTTGATTGGTGGGCGTTGGCTTGGGTCGCGCCGGTCCCGTGGTTGCTTCTGGCGCGGGCGGAGTGCATGCCGTCTCCCCGTTCCTATCGCTGGCTATACCTCGCAGGATTGTTGCATTGGCTGGTGCTGGTTCAATGGGTGCGGCTCGGGCATTGGGCCGCGCACTTCGGTTGGGTCGCGCTTTGTTTGTACTTGGCGGCGTACCTTCCGCTGTTCGTTGGGCTAACACGCGTCGCCGCTCGCCGGCTTCGCATCCCGCTCCCGCTTGCCGCACCAACTATTTGGGTTGGCTTGGAGTGTTTCCGCGGTTGGGCGTTGACCGGATTTTCGATGGCGTTGCTAGGGCATACGCAAATTCATTGGTTGCAAGTCGTGCAAATTTCAGATATCGCCGGCGCGTACGGCGTCAGCTTTCTGGTGATGTTTGTCGCCGCCGCGCTGGCGGAATTGGTTCCGCGGCGATGGGTGTTTGCGGAAGAGAAAGAGCGCACCAAGGCGAAGCCGGCTATCGGCGTACGTCGCTATGCTCGATGGTGGGCGCTGCCGGTGGCCGCATCGTCGCTGACGGCTTCGCACATTTATGGACAGCTAAGAATGGACGTGCAGCCGGAGCAAAGCTTGCTGCAAGAGCCGGTGCGCGTCGCCCTGATCCAAGGTTCAATCGATACCGATTTCAACGACCCAACCATCAACGAAAGGATGTACGAGCAGTACACCGAACTAACCAACGACGCGCTGCGCCAAGACCCAGCCGCAATCATCTGGCCGGAATCAACCATGCCGCTGCAGATGATTGACATCGACCGTACCGGCGATGTGCAAAAAGGCCCGTGGCTGCCGCAGGACGACGCCACGTTCAACAAGGAAATCGACTTCGCCGAGCGGCTGTTTCTTTCCCACGCGTATACCCTCGGCCACATTCCCGAAGAGCGGAGGCACGTTCCGCTATTGCTGGGCGCATCAACTTTGCGGTTGGGCGATCACCCGCCGCAGCGATTGAATTCGGCAGTGTATGTTGACGAGCAAGGAATGGTCGCCGGCAGTTACGACAAGTTGCACCCGGTCATGTTTGGCGAGTACGCCCCCGGCGGCCGGTGGTTCCCTTGGATTTATAACCTGATGCCGATCCCCGCCGGGCTGACGCCAGGTGATGTGCCCAAATCATTCCGCATCGCCGGTTTGGAAATGTGCCCCAGCATTTGTTACGAGAACACCGTACCGCATCTGATTCGCCGTCAAGTGGTTCAGCTTCAACAGGAAGGAACGGACCCTGATGTGCTGGTGACCCTAAGCAACGATGGCTGGTTTCATGGCAGTGCGGAACTGGACATGCACCTCACTTGTGGGCAGTTCCGCGCCATTGAACTGCGTAAGCCGGCGCTGGTCGCGGCGAACACTGGCATCAGCGCCCACATCGCCGACGACGGGCGACTGCTTGCGGAAGGCCCACGCCAAAAGACGAAGGTCCTCATCGCCGAAGTCCACCCTGCGTGGCGCGGTAGTTTTTACACCCGCTGGGGCGATTGGCTGGCGAACCAGTGCCTGGTGCTTACTTTGGGGGTGCTTGGCTTTGGAATTTGGGCGTCAAAACGGTCACGACCGTCATGATCGGGAATAACCCGCTCAGCACTTCACGAATCGCCTTATAAGTAGGACGGGTTTGTAACCCGTCCACGAAGCACTCTTTCTGACGTCCCACCGAGAGCGGCCCTAATTACCCAATTTCACACGGAATTATTGACATCGCCGAAATTGCGTAACTATACTGAATTTACACGTTTGCGAAGCCACTTAAGACGCATTTGATCTACGAAATGCAGGGAGCGGAACGATGACGCTGCTGGGCAAGATTTTCACGATGCTGATCTTCATCATGTCCATTGGGTGGATGATGTTGGCGGTTTGCGTCTATATGACCGAGACCAACTGGCGCGAACTTGTTGAGGCGACGGAAGCCAAAGATGGAAGGCCGCTGGGCTTGAAGGAACAGTTGCGGCAGCAGCGCGAAATCGTCAAGACGCGCGAAGACGAGCTTGAGGAACTGAAGAAAGAACTGCAGCGCGAACGAGCCGCCCGGGCGTATGCCATCAGCGTGTTGGAAGAATCGCGTCAAGCGGAAGCCGACCTGCGGCAAATGGCCGAGGCGACGCAAGCCGAATTGCTGCTGGCCAACCGCGAAGCGGCCGCCGCCATGCAGGCGACGCAAGCCCGGCTTGATGCCCTGAAGACCGAAATCGCCGACGCCCGCCTAGCCATTAAAACCGCCCAGGAAGACCGCGACGAAAAGTTAGAACGCGTGGTCTTCCTCACCGACGAAGTTCACAAGGCCGAAGACCTGAAGCGCCGCTTGGAAGAGCGGCAGGCCGAACTGGTCGCTCAAATAGGCCGCATGACCAAAGTGCTGCGAATCAACGACATGACCGAGTTCGACGACGTCGACGGCATTCCGCCCGCGCTGGATGGGCTGGTGTTGGACGTTCGTAAGAACTTCATGGAAATTTCGATCGGCTCGGACGACGGATTGAAAGTGGGCCACCAGTTGGAGGTCTTCCAAGACCGCACGTACAAGGGCCGCATTGTGGTTCGTCGTACCGACGTCGACCGCGCGGTTGCTGAAATCATTCCGGAACTCCGCAAAGGCGAAATTCAAAAGGGTGACCGTGTCCGAACCAGAACAAAAATCAGTTGATCCGCTGGCGGCAGACGATCCGTTTGCCGATGCCGCGCTCGTGGATGATCCGGTTGCTGATGCGGCCGCACCCGCCGAAGCCGCTGCGCCCTTGCAGCAGCAACCGGTGCAGCCGCGCACGCAAAAGCCGCGCTCGAACGTTTACACGATGATGCTTATCCTCTCGTTCGCCGCCATCGTCACGGCGTGCGTTGTGCTTTATCTGCACTTGGATCGCTACGGAACGTACCCCTGGTGGGAAGTGCCGTCAGACATCTCCAGCGAAGTGGGTGCGTAGTAGCGGGGGCTACTAGTCACCGCGATAACCCGAACCGCCTATCACTTCACGGTGGCTGGAAGCCCCGCTAGCGCCGACGGTCAATCGGCTGTCAGCCACTCGTAGCCCCACAACGGGTTGCTGCAAGCTTCACACCGTTCGCCGTTGTCCAGCGGGTTCCCGTGGCAACTATGGCAATCGCTGATCACCGGCAACAGCGATGCCTGTTGATTCCGTAACTCTCCGGCACGGAAGTTGTCTCCAAACGCAATCGCCACCACCATCCGCACGCCCAATGGGTAAAGCCGGTAGGTGACCAGCGGTGCATTCACGGCATTGGGAACGCGGCGTTCCAGCGACGAAGCGAACTTCAGTCGCCGCTCGTCAGGTTGCATCCCTTGGTACTTCTTTGCCCGTTCAGCTGCGCGGCTGGCGACGTCATCGGCGGGATCATCCAACCGTAATTCCAGCAGCCATTGCACGAACCAATTGGCGTCATCGATGTAGCCGCGCTGAACCGCTTCTTCCGCGGCCACAACCGCCGAGGAAACATCGATCAACGTATGTGCCCGGGTGGTCGCTTCGATTTCACGCTGCGTCGATGGCGGCATCAACATCGAATCAACACCGAAGTTCTGCTCCACATCACGGTCGACACGGTCGAACAACAGGTTGGCCAGCAGATCAAGCCCGTCCGACAAACTCCGTACCGTTGCCGCCGCGTCCAGGTCGCTCCGCCTCGACCGCAACTGTTCCTCCGCCACCGTCCGCCGCTGCAACGTGGTCGCCGCCATCAGAATCCCTCCAATGCTCAAGTGCTTTGCCCCGCCACAAATTCTAACAAGAAACGCTATCTTTGCACGTCCGTCCCCGTCACCGGAACCAACCGCAGGGTCCGCAGCGTCATCAGCGAGTTCCCTTCAGGAATGCTTTCAGGAACTAGTGTCAGCTGGTGCGTGCCAGCCCGCCGCAGCCAGATAAACCCGATTCGCTCGCTAGTAAATGAATTTGGCCCTCCTGTGTCGCGGGTGGAAAGCGACTTC
>CALBTA010000380.1 GCA_937967755.1 uncultured Planctomycetaceae bacterium
GATTCAAGATAAATCGAGTTCGTGACCCGACCAACATCAATGCCGCTACTTGGACGGGTTACAAACCCGTCCTACGAATCTACAAACTCCCCGCATCCACCGGCTGGCCATCTTCTCGGTTGGACAGGTACTCGTGAATTTGCGGGTCGATCGAAAACTTCATAGTCCGTACCGACCCATCGCAAAAGGCCATCACAAAACCGCCCGGGTGCGGGCCGCCGAAGATGGACGAGTTCACCACACCCGGCTGGTCGCGGGCTGGCGGGAACGAAACGCTCCCCCAACGGGCGGTTTCCTGATCGTGGCCGATGAACATGCTTTGGGCATCGCCGCCCCCGTGAAAGCCGGCGTAGGCGTCGGGGTTCAAATATTTTTCGCCTGCGAAATAGGTGTTCGACGCTCCGTCGCGCACCAGCGCGCTGGTGATTTGGCTGCGGTAGGTGCAGATGCCGTTTTCAATCGTGGGATCGGGAAAGCTGTGCCCAGAGTAAGCGGCGATCGAACCAGGCCCGCCGTGGTAGCCTTGGTAAAACGTCCCGCCGTTGATGGCGTAGCAACTCTTGGCAATCATCGCTACGTCGGCGAAGTCGACCCGCATTCCCCCTTCGCCGGGATTCAATGGGCGGTTGCTCTGCCCGGTCGCGTCGTCCCGATGAGGGTAAAGTTTCGCCGGCCGCCGGCTGGGGCAGTTGAACATCGCCAGCGGCGTGGTAACTAAAGTCGTCGCGGCAATCTTCTTCTCAGCCGGTGTTCCGCCGGTGCCCAAATCGTGCAGGCTTTGTTGTTCCAGAAACGGAAGGACATCGTACATCCAACCACCCGGCTGCCCTTGCCCATAGCCCCGGTCCGGGTCACCAACCCACAAGTGTCCCCATCCGCCCGATGGGAAAAACTTCTGCATCGTCTGGTGCTGATGCCCCGCCAAGCCAATTTGTTTCAAGTTGTTTTTGCACTGCGACATGCGGGCCGCCTCGCGGGCGCTTTGAACGGCCGGCAACAACAGCGAAACGAGGATGCCAATGATTGTGATTACGACGAGCAACTCAACCAGTGTGAAGCCCGCGGAATTCTTTCTATTTTTCATTCTCTCCTCGGATTGAAGAGTTTTCCTATCTTAGATTCTCTGCGCTGTTCGCAATCGTTGCAACCAGGAAGTTCAATGCCCTTGCAATCTAGCGCTTTCGCCTTCGTGGACATTGAGAGCCAGCCGCCGGTGTAAAATTACCGCACCTGCGGCGGCGGTTACCATGAACAAGGCCCCGAAGATGGGGATGAATTCCATCAGCAGCACGACGGATCCGAGCCCGATCACATGCGGCAGATGGTGGTCGCAGAACTCGGCCCGCTGGCGGCGGTGCTTACCACGGAGCGAGAGCGGGTAAGAGAGTTGGTCTCGTCCGCAAGTGATCACTTGGAAGTACAGACTGTAAGCCAGCGCGACCGGCGCGCCGATGAACGGCACGAGGCTGATCAGCAACGAAAGCAGCAACGAGACGATCAGCCAGCCCATGTCGTAGAAGGCGTCGCGCATTTCGCGCCACATCGAAATCGCCTGCATCTCGTCGGGCTTCAGGCCCAATTCTTCTTCCACCGCGGTGGCGATGCGGCCGTAGAAGTACCCGCAGAACATCGTGGAGAGCAACCGCCAGACGATCACCGCGGCGGCGATGCAGACCATCAGCGTGGAAAGCGCCCCCACGATGATGATGGCGATCTTCGCGACCAGCCACCAGCCTTGATTCCACTCGCCGCCCAATGCCCACCACAATAGCGCCATCAGCCCCGAGCCAATCGCGATCATCGCGAAGATTGCCGCCGCCATGATGGCGAGGTTCAGCAGCACCGGAATAATGGCGTGTTTCCACAACCGGGGGCGGGCGATGAGGACACGCAAACCAACCCAGGGCGTCAGCGCGCCCTCAAAAAAATTTCCCACGCGCGAACTCTTCGGCGGAACGACAAAACGGTAAAGATCGGAATTGCCGCTAGTCTCATCCATTGCACATTCCGCAATCCGCAATCCCCACTCCGCAATCAAAGAACCGGTCCAACCGTCCAGGGCGACCATTCCTCATCGCCGATACCCAGCAGTTCGCTTTTGGTTTTTTCACCGGAGGCGACGGCCAGAATTTTGTTGAAGATTTCCTGCCCGACTTCTTCAACCGATGCGCCGTCGGAAATGATCCGGCCGGCGTTGATGTCCATGTCGCCCTGCATGCGGTTGAACATGGGGGTGTTGGTGGCGATTTTGATCGAAGGCACCGGTTTGCAGCCGAAGCAACTTCCCCGCCCGGTGGTGAATGCGATCACATTCGCCCCGCCGGCGACCATGCCGGTGACGCTGGCCGGGTCGAAACCGGGCGTGTCCATCAGCACTAGCCCCTTGGCGGTAACCGGTTCGGCGTACTCGTAAACTTCGTTCAGCGCCGTGCTGCCGGCTTTGGCGACGGCTCCCAGCGATTTCTCGGCGATTGTCGTCAGCCCGCCCGCCTTGTTGCCAACGGAAGGATTGTTGTCGAGTTCGGCGTCGAAGATATCGGCGTACCATTTCCACCAGGCGATTCGCTCCAGCAGCTTGTCAGCGACCTCCGGCGTGCGGGCACGCCGGGTGAGCAAATGTTCCGCCCCGTAAACTTCCGAAGTTTCCGAAAGGATGCTCGTTCCCCCGCAGGCGATCAGCATATCGCTGGCGATGCCAACGGCCGGGTTCGCCGTAACGCCGCTCTTGCCATCGCTGCCGCCGCACTCAGTGCCCAGGATGATCTCGCCCGCGGGAATGGGAACGCGCTTCACGTCGTTTGCCCGCGGCAACATCTGTGCCAATTGGCGGACGCCCGCTTCGATGGTGTTGGCCGTTCCGCCGTGATCCTGAATCGACATCACAAACGGCGGCGCGGCCTGGCCATTGCCCGCTACGCCGCCCCCCGGCTCCCAACTGCCATCGAGCGGAACGAGTTGTTGTTCGCGAAGCAAGTGGCCCATCGCCCCTTGTTCACATCCCAGGCCGATCAGCAGAAACGCGGCGATGTTTGGGTGCCTGGCCACCCCGCCCAGTACGCGATTGAGCATTTGATGCTTCAGCCCGCCGAATTGCATCCCGCAGCCGGTTTCGTGCGTGAACGCAACGACTCCGTCGATATTGGGGTAATTTTTGAGCTGCGCTTCGTCAAACCGCCGGGCGATGTACTTGCTGACCGAGGCCGAGCAATTGACCGTCGAGATGATGCCAATGTAATTCCGCGTCCCCGCCCGGCCATCGATCCGCCGGAAGCCGTCGAACGTCCGCCCCGTGATCGCTTCTGGCGGGGGCGGAATGGCGGTGCTCTTCTCATACTCCAAATCGGGATCGACGTTCGCCAAATTGTGCAAGTGGACCCAGTCGCCCGGCGCGATGTCGGCGGTGGCGAAGCCGATTAGCTGCCCGAATTTGTGAACCGGGCTGCCAGCCGAAATTGTGCTGCTGGCAATCTTATGGCCCAGTGGCACGTCGCAACTTAGCCTGGCATCGCCGTCGCCAATTCGCACCAGTTTCCCCGCCGCCAAGTCGCATGTCGCGATGCAGATGTTATCGGTCGGGTGAAGTGGAACAACGTCGGCCAAGGTCAATCGCCAAGCAAAGGGAAATTAGCAACCCAGACTTCTTAGCCTAATCTGGATACCTTGGCGTTGGCAATCGGGCGCACTACGCATTGAAACACGGCTGGGGCAACGCGGATTGACAATCCGTGCTACCCCTTGCGGTGACTCCATCGTATGGCCAGCCACCGGCCTACTTGCGCAGCTTCGAATAGCCGAACCCAGCCAGGGCCAGGCCCAGCATCGTCCAGATGGCGATGCTGGCCGGCTCTGGTACGGCGACTTGTAGAATTTGCCCACCGACGTCGGTGTTGGGGTTGTCAACCACCCGGAACAGATGGACCCCGGCGATGGACAGGTCATCGTCGTTGATCGTGCCATTGGCGAACAACACGTCGTACCAGGCGAACGGGTAGGGCTCGAAACCGTTGAGGTTCACGTCCAGCAAACCGTCCAGGTCGGTATTGCCTGTAACGTGCAGAATGTCGCTGTCCAAGGTCGGGTCGAGCGGATCAATCAGCAGGGAGCCGCCCTGTTCACCATTAATGCCGTGCGACCCAAAACCGAAGATGTCGACCGCCAATACACCGTCGGAGTTGAGTACGAAATCGATGGGTGTGCCAACCGGTGTGCCGTCAGGGTTGATCCCGCCGCCATCGCTGATGGTCGTAAACGCCCGTTGGGTATTCGCCGGGTCGCTGACCCCGTCGTGCCCAATCACAAACCGGGCATCGCTCATGCCGACGTTGTCGCCGACGGTGAAGGGGCTGTTGGATGGATCGACATCAATGTTCGTGACATTCTCCAGCGTTCCCGCGCTGAAGTTATAGGCACCATTCGGGTTAACAAACAACGTACTCTCTGGGCCGACGAGGGCTTGGGTCGCGCCGTCGGTATCACCGAAGTTAATCGTTCCACCGGTGTGGTTGACCGTTCCGACTCCCCCGCTGGCGACAACCATGTTGCCGCTGATGTTCGTCGTTCCGCCTTGGTGGTTCAGCGTGCCTTGGGTATCCAGCGGGCTGGGCCCGGCCGCGTTGGCCTGGCCGAGCACGACGGAATCCGCCGTCCGCACACCAGCGCCGACCGTCAATGTGCCTTGAGCACTGCCGCTGCCCACGCCGGGGTAGTTACCAACCAACCACTGGTTGAACGTGCCGTTCAACTCAGCATCGCCGAGGTTCACCGCGGAGGTCGTATCCGTGCCCGTGTTACCGGCGTTATTGTTCGCAATGAAAAGATTGGGCGAGCCGTTGACGGTGATCACTGCGCCTGGGTCGGCGGTGACCAGTGCGTTCGATTTCGTCCCACCAAAAGTTATGTCTCCGCTCATGTTGATGGTGGTCGTGCCGGACCCGAAGTTCAACTCGCTTGCGCCCGATGTATTACCCGCACCCGGGCTGTCGCCAACCAGGAGGTTCGACGCGGTGATATTGTTGATACCATCGGATAGCGTCAGAGTTCCTAGTGCCGTGGAATTCGGATTGGCGCTTCCCGGCAGCGTTCCTACGCGCAACTGGCCAACATTGATGTCGACTTGCGACGCACCGCTAAGGTCCGCCACCCCGGTACTTGCACCGGCGTTGGCGACCGAAGTTCGCCCGATGTCGACGGTATCGCCCGCACCGTCGCCCAGCGAAACAGTGCCGCCGTTGACGGTCAACGTTCCCGAACCGCCGTTGCTGCCGATCAATGTGTTGCCGGCAACGTCGAGGCTGCCCGCGTCAATCGTCATCGACCCCGTGGGTGAGCCGGTTCCGCCGGTGTTTGATTCGTGACCGATGGTCAACGTGCTGGCGAAGATATTGGCCGTGCCGCCGGAAAAATCGATGCTGCTGGCATTGTTTCCGCCTGTCCCAACATCTTTCAGTCCGACCGTGACGACAGTGCGGTCGCCCGCGCTGCCGATGTTGACTGTACCGCCGGCTGCGACGTCGACTTCACCGCGACCTTTGAACGAACCGACCGTGAAGGTATCGGCCGTCACATTGCTAACGCCGCTGCCGAAGTGCAGTTCGCTGACGGGTTGGCCGTTGTTGCCGCTGCGGCCGACGAGGATGAACGTCGCATCAATCGTATTGTTCATCGCCAGGGTGACGATGCCGTGCGCGCGGCCGTTTTGCCCGTCGCCCTTCACACCAACGTGGAAGTTGTTCACGTCGAAAGTTGCGGACGTTGCTCCGCTCAGATCAACCGTGCCCATACCGACCGTTGTCGAGCCTTGGTTTCCGGGATTTGTGCCGACGACGAAGTTGTCAGTCCCTGCTCCGTCGCCAAAGACGGCCGTACCGCCGTTCATCGTCAGGCTGCCGACCGCGCCTGGCCCGCTGCCGATCAACGTGTTGCCACCGACATTGAGGCTTCCAGCGTCAATTGTCATCGACCCCGTGGGCGAACCTGTGCCGCCAGTGTTCGATTCGTGACCGATGGTCAACGTGCTGGCGAAGATATTGGCCGTGCCGCCGGAAAAATCGATGCTGCTGGCATTGTTTCCGCCTGTCCCAACATCTTTCAGTCCGACCGTGACGACAGTGCGGTCGCCCGCGCTGCCGATGTTGACTGTACCGCCGGCTGCGACGTCGACTTCACCGCGACCTTTGAACGAACCGACCGTGAAGGTATCGGCCGTCACATTGCTAACGCCGCTGCCGAAGTGCAGTTCGCTGACGGGTTGGCCGTTGTTGCCGCTGCGGCCGACGAGGATGAACGTCGCATCAATCGTATTGTTCATCGCCAGGGTGACGATGCCGTGCGCGCGGCCGTTTTGCCCGTCGCCCTTCACACCAACGTGGAAGTTGTTCACGTCGAAAGTTGCGGACGTTGCTCCGCTCAGATCAACCGTGCCCATACCGACCGTGGTGGATCCTTGGTTTCCAGGATTGGTCCCGACGATAAAATTGTCGGTTCCCACGCCGTCGCCGAAAGTTGCCGTGCCGCCGTTCATGGTCAGCGTGCCGTTGGCATCGGAACCACTGCCGATTAGTGTGTTCCCGGACACGTCGAGGCTTCCCGCGTCGATAATCAGGGATCCGCTCGGCGAACCGCTGTTGCTGTTGTTCGATTCAAGAGCGATCGTCAAATTGCTGGCAAAGATATTGGCGGTACCGCCTGACAAATCCATCGTGCCGTCGGCATTGTTGGCGGTGCTGGTGTTTTTGTGCCCGAGTAGAATGTCCGTGCGGTTGGCATTGCTGCCCAAATTCAACGTTCCACCAGGCGTGGTGAAATCGATCAAACCGGTGGTTTTACGTTCACCAACGATCAGCGAAGGCGTGGTAATCGTCGTTGTGCCGCCTCCAAGGTGCAGTTGTGATTGCTGGCTCGGGTTGTCGAAGCCGTTGTTACCGCTTTTTCCGACCACAACTTCGTTGGCGGTGATCACGTTATCAGCAGCCAGTGTGACGCGGCCGCGTGCAGAGCCTCCTCCGGTGTTTCCTTTGTCGCCGACGTGGAACAAGTTGACGTCGATCGCAGTCGACGAAGCACCGCTAAAATCGACGGTTCCCGATGCAGAGCCAGACGACCCCGTATTTTTGCCCACGATGAAATTGTGGTTCGCTGCGCCGCTGCCGATGTTGACCGTGCCTCCATTGACCGTCAACGAGCCCGTGTTGCCGCCGCCGTTGCCGACCAGCACGCTATCAACCGTCAGCCCCGTGCCGATGGTTGCCGAGCCGCTGCTAATATCGAGCAAACTCAACGCGGGCGTGTTATCGACGTAACTGCCGGTGACGGTGAGCGCTCCGCCGTTGGTGACGACCGTTTGATTGCCCGACCCGTTAACGTGCGAAACGCTGGCGACCGTCTGGTCGAAGCCGTTGAGGTTCAGCGTCGAGTTGTTGGTGCCGCCTTGGTTCATGATCAAACCGGCTGTTGTCGGCAACGCGTTATCGACGCCCAAGTTCAATGTGCCCCTCGCAATCCGGGTGTTGGCCCACGTATGCCCGCTGGAATTGATGTTCCAGGTGCTGTTGTCGGTTTGGATGAAATTCGCGGTTCCCAAATCAACGGTCCCGCTGATGTTCCCGGTGCCGCCGTTGCCGCGCCACAAAATTCCCGATCCAATTCGAGTTACATCACCCGTAATGTTGATCGTGTCGCCCAGATCGGAAGAGCGTCGTGTAGGGAAAGAGCGTAG
>CALBTA010000381.1 GCA_937967755.1 uncultured Planctomycetaceae bacterium
GCAGAGTGAAATCTTTCGGAGGAGGTTGGCCGACGGCGAAGCGCTGGACGACATTAGAGTCGAGGCCTTTGCCGTCTGTCGTGAGGCAGGCAAACGCTTTCTCGGCATGCGCCACTACGATGTGCAGATGATGGGCGGCATCGTTTTGCACCGCGGCAACATTGCGGAAATGGTCACGGGCGAAGGCAAGACGCTCGTCGCGACGCTGCCATCCTATTTGAACGCCCTGGCCGGCAAAGGGGTGCACGTCGTCACGGTCAACGACTACCTCGCCCGCCGCGACATGGAATGGATGGGCCCGCTGCACTTGGGATTGGGTGTGAGCGTGGCGGCGATTCAAGCGAACATGGACGTGCTGACAAAGCAGAAGGCGTACTCGTGCAATATTACTTATGGCACGAATAACGAGTTCGGTTTCGACTACCTGCGCGACAACATGCGGCCCGCCGCCCGGGGCGATAAGAATTACCCGTACCAGCATCAGCAATCGCAAGGGCGGTTGCGGTACGCGATCATCGACGAAGTCGATAACATCCTGATCGACGAAGCCCGTACTCCGCTGATCATCTCCGGTCCCGCACACGACGACATATCGAAATACCCGCGGGCCGACAAGGTCGCGCGGCAGTTGAAGCGCGGCGAGGTTGACGAAGAAGGGGTCGAGTCGGGCGACTTCATCGTCAACGAAAAGGACCACCATGTGCACATGACCGACGAGGGCGTGCGCAAGGCGGAAAAGCTAGCGGGCGTCGAAAGTTTCTACACCGCCGGCAACATGGAGTGGCCGCACCTGATCGACAACGCGCTGAAGGCGCACTACCTCTACAAGTTGGACGTCGACTACGTCGTGAAAGATGGCGGCGTGGTCATCGTCGATTCGTTCACCGGCCGCCTGATGGAAGGCCGCCAGTGGAGCGACGGGCTGCACCAGGCGGTCGAAGCGAAAGAAGGGGTGAAGATCAAGGAAGAATCGCAGACGCTCGCTACGATCACACTGCAAAACTTCTTCAAGCTGTACGACAAAATCTCAGGCATGACCGGAACGGCCATGACCGAGGCGAACGAGTTCTGGAAGATTTACGAACTCGACGTCGTCGCCATTCCGACCAACCGCGAGATGCAGCGCATCGAACACCCCGATGTGATCTTCTGCAGCGAAGGCGAAAAGTACGTCGCCGTGGCCGAAGAGATCGAGCGGATGAACCGTTGGGATGTGATCATCGACTCCAAAGGGAACGAACACTGCGGCACCATCGCCGACGAAGACGAAGACTCCATCACCTTCCAGGCCCAAGGCAGCAAGCAGAAGCAAACGTTCACCAAAGGCAAGTCGCTGAAGGTTTCCCGCAAGGGGCGGCCGATTCTGATCGGCACCACGTCGATTGAGAAAAGCGAACGCATCGCCGGGCTACTCGAAAAGCGAGGCGTCAAGCATGAAGTGCTGAACGCGAAGCAACATAAGCGGGAGGCCGAAATCGTCGCCCAGGCGGGACGCAAAGGCGCGGTGACCATCGCCACCAACATGGCCGGCCGCGGTACCGACATCATCCTGGGCGGAAACCCGGAAACGTTGGCCTGGGCGCAATTGCAAGATAAATACCCGACCCGGCTGGAAGTGCCGGCGGAGGAATGGGATGCCCTGGTCGAAGAGATCGACCAGCGCGAAGGGATGACGGTTGAAGGCGAAGAGGTGAAGAAGCTTGGCGGGTTGCATGTGGTTGCCACCGAACGGCACGAAGCCCGCCGAATCGACTTGCAACTTCGCGGCCGCTGCGGCCGGCAGGGCGATCCCGGCCGCAGCCGGTTCTTCCTTTCGCTGGGAGACTACCTGATGCGGATGTTCTTCGGCACTTGGGTGAAAAGCATTCTGCCGCGCCTGGGAATGAAAGAAGGCGAGGCGATTGAAAGCGCGATGGTCAGCCGCCGTATTTCCGGCGCGCAGAAAAAACGCGAAGAAATGAACTTCGAGCAGCGGAAGCAACTGCTCGAGTACGACGAAGTTCGCGACGAACAGCGGAAGCGGTTTTACGGCTACCGGCAGGCGATTCTCGACGGCGCGAATTGCAAAAGCCTGATCTTGGAGATGATTGAGGACGAGATCGACGACCACTTGGATGAATACTTGCAACGCGACTTTGGCGTGGAGTCGTTCACTGAATACGTCGGTTCAAAACTTTCCACGTCGCTCGACGCGAAACAGTTTCGTGGGATGGATTTCGAATCGGCCGAACAGTTCGCCCGCGACGAGGCTGAGCGGATGGCCGAGTCTTACGTGCTCGACGCGATGGACGAAAACTTGCCCGCCGGCGAGGATGAGTCCGAGTGGAACTGGGCCGCCATCGCCCGCACTTGCAACACCCGCTGGGGCATCAGCGTGCGGGATCGCGACCTGATCAAGATGGGCCGCGACAACGTCGATCAGTTCCTGGTCGAAAAAGCTCGCGAAGCAATCGGGCGGATCGATCTTTCCAGCGCGGAAAAATTTCTGCACGAAGATTTCGGCCTGCGCACCGCGCTGGCTTGGGTGAACAACAAGTTTGGTTTGGATATCGCCATCGATGAAGTTCGTGAGGTAGAGCCACCCGCGCTGAAGCAGCTCGTGTTGGAGAAAGCCGAAGCCGCTTACGATCAGAAGGAAAGCGAATATCCGGTCATGGCGGGGCTGTACCGTTACAGCAAGCCGGCACCCGGCGGGCATACGCGGATCGATCGTGACGGGCTGGTCGCCTGGGCGCAGCAGCGTTTCGAGGTGGAGCTTTCCGACGACGATTTGAAAAACAAACAGCGAGAAGAAATTCGCGACCTGCTGGTCGTCAAAAGCCAACAGCATCAAAAGAAGGCCTCCGCCGCGCTGGCGAAAGTGCATCAGAAGGTCGGCACGCTC
Source organism: uncultured Planctomycetaceae bacterium (assembly GCA_937967755.1). Taxonomy (GTDB): domain Bacteria; phylum Planctomycetota; class Planctomycetia; order Pirellulales; family Pirellulaceae; genus CALBTA01. The sequence goes on from CALBTA010000381.1 coordinate 2,885, forward strand.
TACGGCGATAGCGAAGGGGATGTGCCGTTGCAAGTGGTCAGCGGGGGCAACGGAGCGCTGGAATCGCTCTCCGGCTGGTTGAAGGACGAACTCGATTGCGAATTCTCGCCCGACGATCTCGGCCCGCTCGACCGCGAGCGCTTAGAGCGGCATCTGAGCGGCGCGGTCGAAGAGGTTTACCGCCCCGAGATGCGGCGGATGGAACGCCAGTTGCTGCTGGAGATCATCGATTCCGCCTGGAAGGATCACCTGCTGGCGATGGATTACCTCCGCAGCGCCGTCGGCATGCGCGGCTACGCCCAGGTCGACCCGAAGGTGGAATACAAACGCGAGGGCATGAAGCAGTTCGAGCGGATGTGGAGTTCCATCGGCCAACGCGTGACCGACCTAATCTTCAAGATGGAGCAGTTGCCCGAGGACTTTGTTGGATCGACCTGGAAAGAAGCCAACGCCGTACATGAAGAGGCCGCGTCGATGAGCGACATTGCCCGGCAACAGCAAGCCGCCATGGATGGCATGCAGAACGACCCGAATCAAAAGCTGGAACCAATTCGCCGCGTCGGCCAGAAGGTCGGCCGCAATGACCCGTGCCCCTGCGGCAGCGGGAAGAAGTATAAGAATTGTTGTGCGAAGAAGTGACGTTACATCTTCATCATAATCTTACTCTTAATCGTAATCTTTTGAGGATTTGGGGCGGTCTGAGATTAAGAGTAGGATAAAGATTAAGATTATGAGACTACTGGGAAAGGAATCCCGTGTCCTATTTGTTAAACATCGCCTACGCCGCGTTGCTGATCATCGCCAGCCCGTGGATTCTCTACACGGCGATCTTCAAAGGCAAATACCGCGAAGGGTTTGCCGAAAAGTTTCTGGGCCGCGTTCCCGCGCGAAATGGCGCGCGCCCTTGCATTTGGCTGCACGCGGTCAGCGTCGGCGAAGTGAATCTGTTGTTGACGTTGTTGGCTGAGATCGAGCGGCGGCGGCCTGATGTCGAGTGCGTTATCTCGACAACCACCATGACCGGCTTCGCGCTGGCGAAGAAGAAATACGCTTCGCGGACGGTCTTCTACTGCCCACTCGATTTCACCTGGGCGGTCGAAGCGGCAATGCGTCGCGTTCGCCCTGATCTGTTGCTGCTGGCCGAATTGGAACTGTGGCCAAACCTGATCTGTACAGCCAAACGCCACGGGGCGAAGGTTGCGGTGGTCAACGGCCGGTTGAGCGAGAAAAGTTTCCGCGGCTACCGCCGGCTCGGCCCGTCGGTCCGCCGGTTGCTCGCGCGGCTTGATTTAATCGCGGTACAAAACGAAGAGTACGCCGGGCGGTTTCGAAGATTGGCTGCGAGCGACAGATCCGAAGCCGTTTTTGTTACGGGTTCTTTGAAATTCGACGGCGCTCAAACCGATCGCTCGAACTCGAAGACGAAAG
>CALBTA010000382.1 GCA_937967755.1 uncultured Planctomycetaceae bacterium
TCCGGTATCACTAAACCAGGGGTTGCCGCCCAGGCTTTCGGCCCGCCAGGTTTCGACGCTCCGCGACCAACCGTCGAAGCCTTCGATGGTGTTGCCGTCTTTGTCCTGAACGTCGCTTTCATTCCATCCGTTGTAGTCATCCACGTCATCGAAGTCGGCCCGCGTAGTGGTTGATTCGCCGGTCTCGGGGCCAGTGCCAGTACCCGCACCTTGCGGATCTTTGTACGGCATGGCCATCACTTCGGCGAGCAGTTGTTCGGTTAGTCTTGCGCCATCGTTTCGGCGCGAAGCGGCCATTCGGGTGCGCAGGGAACTGCTGACGACCGAGAGCGCACCGACGAGAATCACACCCATGATGAGCGTGGCCATGACGACTTCGGTCAGTGTGACGCCGCGATTGTTGTTTCGTTGTACGTTGTTTAGTTGAGCCATGAGTCGAACCAACTCCCTCCTCCAGATTCCAAAGAAGTATCGCCGCCGCTGCCGCCCCAAAGGCTCTCCTCGCTGCCGCCGCTTTGGGCTTGCTGGGCTTGCGACATGGCGGGTTCCGCGGCCCACTCGATGCTGCGCTGCATGATGGTCTGCCCATCGGCGTTGAGTTGCGAGAAATCAAAAGCAACCGCCCCCCAAGGCAACATCACCCGGCGGTTGTTGACGGTGCGGCCGTTGTAGTCGGTATCGCCTTCGTCAAGGAGGACGAGCGACGGGCGATCTCCTCCACCGTCGAAGCGAGCGAGCGTTTGCATATCCGCCGCGTACCCTTCTCCGTCATCGACCGCCATGAGGATTTGGTCGTTGTTCAGCACAACAATCGCGCCATTGCTGAACGTTGATGTAATGTAGTGTGAATTGTCTACGATGTTGATCGTATCGTCGCCGCGCGTTCGAGTATCCGCGCAAAACCCTAACGATACTGCCAGATCATACTGCTCATTCACAATGCCGATCGTCAAGTTGTTGAGCTTTGGGCCGACCAACGCCCAACTCGCCTCGCCGGAAATGAAAACGACGTGACTGTTGGCGATCGCGGTATTGAACTCGCCGTCAGAAGCAGTGTGTCGGACGATGGTAACCGTGTAGCCCCACGTCTCGATCAAATCGATCCGTTGTTGTTCTTCAGTTGAAGGCGGGTCGGTTCCGCCGGCTCCGGATACGAACAGCAACTCGCCCGTCACCGTCGATCCTTCCATGAAGCGGGAAAGGTATGTCATTTCGAAGTGCTGAACGTCCTCGGCAATATTCTGGACCGGGCCGCCGTTGTACTGGTACGTCAAAGGTTCACCCGGCGTGCCGCTCCAGGCGTAGCGAATCGTCTCCTCGGCCCCGTCGCCGTTGCGGTCGGGCACGGTGAACGTCGCGCTGGTGGCGGTCAATTCCGAAACGCTGGTCGCTTGCTGGGCATCGCGCAGAACCTGAGCCAGCGTTTCGTCGGCTTGAGCGATCTCGGCGGGCGCGGCCTCATCGGCTTCGAACGCTTGAGACGCGATGTAGATCGACGATCCCATGCCGACCAGCAATACCGAAGCGATGCTGCTGCTGACCAGAAGTTCAATCAGCGTGTAGCCTGATGCGCGTCTTCGGATGTTCATAAGCACTCCTCAAGTAGTTCACTGCACAGTTGACTTGCCGGTGACCGGATCGATCACAACCGTTCGTGTGTGATTGCCCGCCGAGACGACGATCTGCCCGCTGGTAATAGGAAAAATGTTCGGTTCGTTCCCACACACGCATTGCCCGTAGAGGTTGAACTTGACCGTCTGCGTGCTGGTGTAGCCGTCGGTGTTGGTGAATTGGGCCGACACCAGGTCGACGGGGTAAGCTGTTTCGTCAAAGCGGACCCAATACTCGTCGGCCGGGCGGTCGAAGTCGGGGTCGTCGACCATTTCGTACTCGTCGTTGGCGGGGAAGAAGCGAACCCACTCCTCTTCCGAAGGCCCTTTCATGATCGCCCGGCTGCGGACGAAATCGAGGTCGGCGGCGATGCGGCGCGCAGCGGCTTCAACCCGGAAGCGGTTGAGCGAATCGACATACTTCGGTGCGGCCGCCGCCAACAAGATGCCCATCACCATCAAGACGATCACCAATTCGACGAGGGTGAACCCTCTCTGAATGGCGCGCAGGCGTTGGTGATTGGATCGTGCCGGCATGATAAGTCCTCAGTCAACTTCGCGCGGATTAGCTCCACGCCAAGACTTCACCGTCATCTGTTTCAACCTGGCTCATCTGGCAGCCCTGCGGGAGAGATTGACCGCTGGCCCGAACGGGCTTGGCGCGGGGCTGATAGGTTTTGCGAATGTGGTTGATCTCTTCGCGAACTTCGAAGAACGCGGCAACGACGTCGGCGTCCCATTGCGTGCCCGCACCGTCTTCAAGAATCGCTTCCGCTTTTTCAGTAGGCATCCCGTCGCGGTACGGCCGGTCGCTGGTCATCGCATCGTAGGCATCGGCCACCGAGAGGATGCGGCCGTCGAGCGAAATTTCGTCGCCCGCCAATCCGTCGGGGTACCCTTGCCCGTCGATCCGTTCATGATGTTGCAGCAGCCCGGGCAGAACGTAGTCGAGCGGCTTCAGCTTGTGTAAGATCGCCCAACCCTCGTCGGGGTGGCGTTTGATTTCGGTGAACTCGTCGTCGGAAAGCCGGCCGGGCTTCTTCAACGTGGCATCGCTGACACCAATCTTGCCGACGTCGTGCAGCAACCCGGTCAGGTAAAGCCGGTCTGCTTCTTCGACGGTGTAACCCAGATGCAGCGCCAGGCAGCGACCGTAAGACGCGACGCGCTCGCTGTGACCGCAGGTGTAGGTATCCTTGGCTTCAATCGCAGTGACCAGCGCCCGAACCATTTCGACCAGCAGTTCTTCCTTTTCGCAAACCAGTTCGATATTGCTGGTTTGGGAAGCCATGATCGACGCGGCGGTTTGCATCAGGCTGGCTTCGTGTGTACCGAACTCGAACTGATTCGACTGCCAACTGGCGTCGAAAACGTCGCGGTTTCGTTTCCGGTTCAGGGCGAGCAACCACCCCAGCGTTCGTTCTTCGGTGGCCACGGGAACGATGATGAACTCGCGAACGCCTGCGTAGCGCAGAGCGTTTTCGCTTTCGTGGACACGGTTGCGAACGACAGGTTGCTGGTGCGACTCTTCGGCAAGGTCTCGCAAAATCGCGCGGCAGAGTTCAAAGTCGGGCTCGCCTTCACTCGCCCACGCGGCAACCTCGCCGATGTGGTCCACGCTCGGTTGTGCACCGACCAGGACGAGCGTCTTGGCGTGAATGGAATCATTGAGCAAATTCAGCATCCGCATGCCGAGGGTCTCCAGCCCGGCGGTGGTATCGGAGACATCCATCTCAGTCGCGATGGCCCGCAGAAACATCAGTTCTTCAAAGTCCTGGCTGACCTGCTCGGCCAGCGCGCAGTTTTCATCCTTCAGCCGCCGGTACTCTTCCTTTTCGGACCAGCGTTGCATGAAAACGTTAGCCAGTTGCAGCAGCAATTCGGGTGAATCGGTGGCGAACTGCCTTGTTGCGACCGCGGAAATCCGCCCCTGTTCAATCACCGGAATACCCAACAGCGATTGTGAGTTTCCCAGTCGTTCAACGGCGGGCTGCAATCGGACGCGCACTGATTCGCATAGTTGGTGGCAAGCTGCGATATCGGCCAGACCGTCGTCCGAACCGGCGGCGCAATCGTGCCAGGGCGACGGGAGTAGTTGCCAGCCATCGGCGGGAAACCAGAAGTCGAAG
>CALBTA010000383.1 GCA_937967755.1 uncultured Planctomycetaceae bacterium
CTCTTGGGCGTGGCTGTAGAACCGTCGGCCTTGTTTGTGTCCGCGGTGGCGGTCGGTTGTTGGTTCCATGTACAAAATACGGAGCGCGGCGATCTGCTCGTTTTCATACAACCCGGCGTCGGCTCCCTGGTTGTGCCAATTGATCGGCATGCCGTTCCCGTGGCTGGTGAACGCGTCAAGCCCCATCCACGGGTCGCGGGCGGCAACCTCTTCCGGGCAGCGGGCGGTCACTTCGCCTTGGGGCACAACGCCGTTGGGGTAACTTTCCCGCTTGTAAAGGCTGCTGCTGCCGACCAGCCCATACGGTGTTCCTTCGGGCAAATGCGGTGAGGCCTTTCCATCGTTGGCGACGGGCTTCAACTGCTTCGGTTGTTTGATGCCGTAGATCCGCTCGTAACTGACGACTGCCCGCGGCCAGCTTTCGTTGTATTTGGGGTCGTTCTTGATCAACAACATATCGGCCGGCTGCTCGAGCACGTTGCTGTCTTTCATCAGGTAAATGCCGCCGTCGAGCTGCGGCAGATAGGTGTACTGATGATTCACAGGGCCGGGCGAATAAACCGTCAGCAGCCGGTTATCGGGTGCGCAGCTGGGGTGCGTGAACTTGCCGACCTTTGGTGACTCTTTATCGTCCCACACCGAAGGGTTCGCCGGCCCTTCCCGTCCCGTGGCGAACGGAGTCATCGCGACCGAACCGGTCGGCATGAACGGCTTGCGGTACCACTGCCCCTTCGCGTTATAGTGCCGCCCCATCCGCCACGGCTTGTTCCGCGCATCTCGCACGTACGCGGGTCCGAATGCGGCCACTTGCTTCCCCTCTTTCGCAAGGGGGGATTGAGGGGGGTCGGCGGGCTTGGGCGGCAGCTTGATGTACGTTCCAAACCCGCTGTTGTTCTGGTTGTAATACATCTCGAACACGATCGAGCGGTCGCTCATTTCGGTTTGGAAGTGAAATCCGTTGGGCGCGCCGCCGGGGTCGAACGCGCTGACCAGCGGGTTCCAGTTGCTGCCGTCGGGGTGAATCGTCCAGATGCCCCACAAGATACGCCCGCGAATGCCTTGTGATTCCAGCGAACTGAACATGATCCGCCCGTCGGTCAACACCACCGGGTGGAGCGCTCCTGAGATATTCAGGTGGCCGATTTTCTCCAAGTTCGCCGGCGTTTCATCCTCGGCGATCGATTCATCGCGGTCGTCCATCACGAACATTTGCAACGCCATCGCCGGGTAGCCGTTGGCCGGCTTGAAACCGTCGCGATTGCTGGTGAAGACGATCTTTCCGCCGGGCAGCGGGCTCGGCCCCATGTTGTAAACGCCGTAGTCGATCCACGATTTCTCTTTGGTATATCGGTTCTCCGGGTCGAAGCGGGCTGCGGGGTTCCACTTCGCCGCGCCGGTGTTGGGCGAATACTTCTGGTTGGTCAGCCGCACGATTTTGCGCGATTTCAAATGAATCTTGAAGATATCAGCTCCTTCGCGGGGCGGGTTCCACTGGCTGGCCTTGTTTAAGTTGTAAATGTGAACGTAATAACACCACTGGCCGTCGAACGAAATCATCGGGTCGGTAATGCTCCCTTCACCCCCTGCGACCAACAACTCTTCGCTGCCGTCAGGGTGCAGCAACATCAAATCCGCACCCGGCTCCATTACCACGGGCGATGAGAAGTCCAGGTAGAACCGCTTGTGAACTTCATCCCCGGCCCGCGGAGCGCGGACATAGACAATGTCGTAGTCGTACGTCACGTCCTTGTCGGTCGAGATATGCGGCACGTCAACATCGACGACATTCTTGAACAGAGGTTCCTGCTGCGCAACTGCCAACGAACACGCGCAGAGCGAGAACGATACCGCAAGCGAAACCCGGCAAGTACCCATGAAACAATCTCCTGCGTCAGTGGTGACCCGAAGCAGAAGCGGACAGGCTTCTGCCGATGGAAGTTTCAAATCAAAATCTCCGAACCCTGCCCCGCCCGGTTACGCCAACGAAGACAGGCGCGATTCTACCCGCTGTCGATTCGCATCGGAAGTATTTGATGCGAAATTCGAGGCGAATCGACACTTTTCTCCAACTAAGGCGCTTCGGGTTTTTCCTACTACCAATGGCTATCGCGCGCTGACGCTTCTCCGCATTTATTCAGCGCGCGCTAGAGTCCCAAGGACATCTCTCAGCGCTGAATAATTCATTCTTTTGTCAGCGCGCCTCCCTTCGCAGAGGGGGTAATCTGCTGAACAACTACCACCCTTCCGCTCCGCGGTAGCGGAAGTCGCCAGACTTCTAAACGTGTCCACTTGAATGTGATGCCTGCGAACTCCGGCTAGTTCCGCTACGACCAAATAGTATACTAATGTATATATTATGTCAAGGGGCGTTTTCTCAGCCGCTCAGCTCTCGCCGCATCCTTGCGTTGAGACGACTGAGGGCCGACCAGCCTTGTTGCAACTGCCCTCCTTTGTAAAGGCTGATGAGGATCGCCAGCAGCAGCAGGATCAATCCCGCCGCCATGAACGGCAGCGCCTTTTGCAGTATGGTGGCGTGCAACAGCAGGTACGCATGCCGGGCGGGCCGTAGGGCGCAGGCCAGCGACGTGGCCATCGCCCCGGCCAAATCGTGCGTTTGCTGCCGCCGGTCCCAAAAGCCCCAGGCGGACAGCGTCAGGCCAAGGATGTACATCAGGTGCAGCACCGTCGGCACTTCCGGGTAGACCGTGTCGTACGCCAGCGATGCCAAGGCGGCGGCCGCGGGTAAGACGAAGAATCCGGTCGTTCGCACGCCGTGCGAAAACGGATCGCGACCCAACATGGCCCACAACAGAACGCCTAGGATCGCCAGATGGATCGTGAAGTAACCGTGGTGCATCGTTGCCAGTGTGTAGACCAGCTGCGGGTCGCGGCTAGACGATGCGGCCAACAGCAACAGCGCGCCGAACGCCCCTTGCCACTTCCGCTTTTCGACCAGGCCGACCGCCAGCATGAATACGGCCGCCGCTTGAATCGCCAGCGGTTGCGGCCAGCAGAACGAACCGATGCCTACTGTTTCGATGTTTACAATGCTGCACAGCAACAGCACGGCGACCAACGCCCCTTCGGCAACGCGAACTTGCCGCATCCAGGCGATGCCGTAATAGGCCAACAGCAGCCAGCATGCGATTTGAATCGGCGACCCGGCCGTTTCGCGCAAGGCGGTCGCGAATAACGAATGACTAGCTCCGCCGTCAACCAACGCCATCGGCAGAATGCCCAGCGGCGCAAGCATCGCGGTTTTCTGAACCAACGGCCGCCGCGTGCGGATGCCGATTTCCAACAGCAACACCGCCGCGGCAAGGATCAGCGGCGTGAGAAAATGCGGTGCGAACTGGGCGTTCAATTCCCGAGGAGCTTCAAAGGCGAAACTGACAGAGTACGCCCGCAGCGCGAAACAGATCCACAAGCCCACGAACAGCGACCACGGGTAGAGCGGCCACCTCCACGGCGTGCCGTTGGGCCGCTCGTCGCGGTGGCCCCACGACGCCGCCGGCAGCAAGGTCAGAAACGCTCCGCCGGCCAGCCAAGGAAACAGGTAAACGCCCCAGGCCAACGTGCGGTCGAACCCTTCGGCCGACAGCCAGGCCAGCAGCAGCGGGTAACCGAACAACAGCATCAACATCAAGTGATACGGCAGCCGGTAGACGCCCGCCAACCGCACGCCGAGCATCCGCAACACCGCTTCGCTAAGCAGCATCGAAAATACCAAGCCGGAAAGCAGCAGCGGCAAGCCGGCCAGCGGCGCGGCGAGAACGATCTTGTCGAAGCTGACGCTGAGGGCCAGAAACAACAGAACCAACACCAGCAAGATCATGCGGGCGTCGTCCCACACCCGAGCGACCCGCACGATGAGCACTGCCGCCGCGGCCAGCAACAACGTATACCCGCAGATCACTCCCATCGCCAGCCACCCGCCCGACAGGTCGAGCGAATCGGCCGTAACCAACCGCAAGCCGTACAGCACCAGCGCCGCGCTGATCACGTAAAACGGGTTCTGCGTGCAAAGCAGCCGCACCCACCGTGCGGCGGAAGAATTTTGTGAAGCGCGCATGACAAATCTCCTTCTTCTGTGAAAGGTTGAAAAGAAGGAAAGCGCGCAGCGAACAGCCTGCGGCATCAGCGTTGATTTTTCGGTGACACCAAAGCTTCAAATTGTGCCGAGCGGAAGCGAATCGATCGGCGGGCGAGAGAGAATGAAATGCCGAACAATAAGAACTGAAATATTCCCGCGCCTCAGCCGTGTGTATATTCCAACCGCCAACGCGCTTTCCGGCGATAAGATATGCAGCGATCTACACCATAGGCCACCTCAGCTTCGGGAGCAGAAAACGGGTGAGGTCGGCGGCAAGAACTTGCCGCTCTCAACGTAACAAGTTTGGATCGCCGGGGTCAAGAATATCTTGAGATCCCGCGCTAGGGTAAAGAGATTGACCGCCTGTACGGGTGATTGGATAATACGGAAGTTGGCGACGTTCTCCACCGAATGTTGAACTGTTATTGCTCACTTTCCTAAACGATCAAGGCGATTGTATGCGAACTCAAGCGATCATCTTTGCCGCCATTTGTGCCGGCTTTTTCTCAACGAACTCTTCACGTGCCGAGTTGCCGCCGGAGATCAAACCGACGGCCGACCAATACGATCAGGCGATGGCGACCTACGACAAGAATATCGCGCTGCAGATCAAGGTGGCCCGTGATTCCTACGTCACCGTGCTCAACGCAGTTCGGAAACGTGAGGCCGGGGCCAGGCGAGACAAGTCGGTCGCCGCCATCGATGCCGAACTCAAAGCAATGGAAGCCGGTCCGCTACCCGAAGCCGCCCCGGCCGATCTGCCGGCCGACGCGGCACGCTACCGAGAGCAGTACACGACCGCGCCTGCCCGTGCGGCCAAGGCTGTGGAGTCGGCTCGCAACTTCACGCGAGCTAACTACTTGAAGTGGCTCAACGGAATGGGTGACGTCGCCAGGAAGGTGAAAAACGCCGACCTGGAAGCAGCGGTCAACAGCGAGATCAAACGAGTGAGTGAGAGCGATACGGAGGTGAATGAAGATGACCCGGAAAGCGATGAATAAAGTCCACAGCGATTCCGTTTCAGCACTCGATTCACCACCTCGCGCCCGCAATCACACCTAACGCGTTGCCGCCGTTGGAGTTTGGTCGATTCACCAGTTTCAGGAAGTCGAGGTGGCAGTGGTGAATTTTCTT
>CALBTA010000384.1 GCA_937967755.1 uncultured Planctomycetaceae bacterium
CCCAATTTAAACAACTTGCCTAGATGGCGCTAGAGTAAGGGGATGGTCGCACTAGGCGATCCCCTGCTCGGCATGTCGCTATTGGGTGGAAGCCGATTGACAATCGACGCAGTCCCCGGTGGTGATGTCACGATTGAAGAGTTGCCGTAGCGTATTCCCGGGCGTGCCTGCGGCCACGCCGCTAAACCGGTCGAGTTTACTTTATCGCCGCGCGGGCTTCTTCCACCACGCGGTCGGCGGTGATGCCGAAGTGTTCGTACAGGACTTTCGCCGGGGCGGAAAGGCCGAAGCCTTCCATGCCGACGAAGCGGCCGCAGCGGCCGAGGTACTTGTCCCAACCGTGGCGCAGGCCGGCTTCGACCGCAACGCGCGCGGTGACCTTACGCGGCAAGACGCTTTCGCGATACGCTTCGTCTTGCTCGTCGAACAGTTCCCAACTGGGCATGCTGACGACGCGGGCCTTGGTTCCTTCGGCTGTTAGTTTCTCATACGCTTCGACGGCCAACGAGAGTTCGCTGCCAGTGCCACTGAGGATCACCTCCGGTGTGCCGTCGCTGTTGTCGGCCAGGATGTAGGCGCCCTTGGACAATCCGTCGGCGGCGTTGTACTCTGTGCGATCGAGTGTGGGTACGCCCTGCCGCGTGAGGATCAGCGCTGTCGGCCGATCGTTGATGCCCAGCGCCACCCGATAACTTTCGGCAACTTCGTTGGCATCGCCGGGCCGCAGTACGACCAGCCGCGGAATCGCCCGGCAGGCGGTCAGGTGTTCCACCGGTTGGTGCGTGGTGCCGTCTTCGCCCAGCCCAATGGAATCATGGGTAAAAATGTACAGTACCGATTGCCGCATGATGCCGGCCAGCCGCATCGACGGCCGCAGATAATCGCTAAAGACAAAGAACGTGCCGATGTACGGCCGCAGGCCGGCGAGCGCCATGCCGTTGGCCGCGGCGGCCATGCAGTGTTCGCGAACGCCGAAGTGGAAGTTCCGCCCGCCGAAATTCCCCGCCGCATCGGCCGCTGGAGGTTGGAAGTGATCTTCCCCTTTGAGCATCGTGTTGTTCGAAGGTGCCAGGTCGGCGGAACCGCCCAGCAACCAAGGGATCTTGGCCCCAACGGCGTTGAGGACCTGACCCGAGGATGCCCGCGTGGCGAGGCCTTTGGCGTCGGCGTCGAACGATGGGATCGCCGCGTCCCAGCCGTCGGGCAGCGCGCGGCTTTGCATCAATTCCAAGTGCGAGGCTTCTTCGACGAACTTCGATTTGTACTCGGCATACTGCGTTTGCCACTGCTCGTAGGCAGCGGCACCGCGCTCGCCAATGCCGGCAGCGAAATGCGGCGGCACATCGTCGGGCACGTGAAAATGTTCATCAGGGTTCCAACCGTAGGCTTCCTTGGTCAGCCGGACTTCGTCCTCACCGAGGGCCGCGCCGTGCGCGTCGTGCGTGTTGGCTTTGTTCGGCGAGCCGTAGCCAATGATGCTCCGCAGCAGGATGATCGTCGGCTTGCCGGTCGTTGCTTTGAACTGCTCGATGGCCTTGTTGATCGCGCTTAGGTCGTTGGCGTCGTCGACACGAATCGTGTTCCAGCCCAAACCTTGGAAGCGCGTTTCAACGCATTCGGTGAAGGCCAGATCGGTATCGCCTTCGATGGTGATGTGGTTGTCGTCGTAAATCCAGCACAGGTTGTCGAGCTTCAAATGCCCCGCCAGCGACGCCGCTTCGCAGCCGACCCCTTCCATCAAATCGCCGTCGCTGCACAACGCATAGACATCGTAGCCGAACAAGTCGAAGCCCGGCCGGTTGTAGCTGGCCGCCAGCCACTGCGCCGCGGCGGCCATGCCCACGCTGTTGCCCACACCTTGGCCGAGCGGCCCGGTCGTCGTTTCAATACCCGCGGCATCGCCGTACTCAGGATGGCCGGCGCAAGGGCTGTGCAGTTGGCGAAAGTTCTTGATGTCGTCCAACGTGATCGCCGGCTCGTCGCTGCCATCTTCCTTCGCCACACCGGCTAGGTGCAACGTGCTATACAACAGCATCGACGCATGCCCACAAGAGAGCACGAAGCGGTCACGGGCCGGCCAGTGCGGATGGGCCGGGTCGTAATTCAGTTGCTCGTTCCACAACGCGTACGTCACCGGGGCCAGGGCCATCGGCGTGCCGGGATGCCCGCAGGTTGCCTTCTGCACGGCATCCATGCTGAGCGTGCGGATGGTATTGATGGCCAGATCTTCAATCGATTGGGTCGCGGTCGGCATCTGCGGTGGCTTTCACGGTGTGACGTAAACGGAGAAGATATTGAAGTCTATCGGCCGTGAAATACAGCGTCAACGAGCGGCCGCTGCCGGTAATCGTTGTGACTCCACCCTTTGGTTCTACCACTGCAATCTGCAAGCTACACTTGATGAAGCGATGTAGCCGAACTCGTGAGAGTTCGGGCGTGAATGAGACTGATGACGTTCCAGAAGTCTCACGACTTCTGCCACTCCGGCAGATCACAATGACGAGCGAGACTAGACCGATGTTGCGTTACTTGCGAATTGCCATCGTGCCGGGCGTGTTCATCTTGGGTGTGGTGCTGTTGATTCTTGGGCTTCGTTCCGAGCGGATCCCCGATCACGTGATGAACTCGCCGCCGGCGGTTAACAAGATTCCTCCCGGTGAACAACAGCAACCGCAGGATGAACGCCCCAAAGACCTGATCGCCGACAGCCGGCCGTCGCTGCGTTTGACCGCCGGCTATCGCCCGAACGTGAACCGACAACTCGATGCCACCGCGGCCGATGCCCTTTCGCGAATAGGTCAGCCGAGCCTGCCGGTGCTGGTCGAGCAGTTGCAAAGCGGCCAGCCGCAGAATCAGATCCTGGCCGCCGACATTTTGGCGCGGATGGGTCCGGCGGCAGTCGACGCGGCTGAACCGTTGGTCGAGCGGTTGGAAGATGCCGACGAACAGGTCGAAGTGAAGCTGGTCTGCGCCAGGGCGATCGGGCAGATCGGACCGGCGCTGTGGCCCGCCGAACCGGAAGCGTTCATCGAACCGCCCACCTTGGAACCGCTGCCCGAGATGAACGAGCAGCTACTGGCCGATCCCCAAATGGCCGAGCTTCGCCGCCGGCAAGAAACTCGCCGCATCGAGTACGGCGAGTTCCACGCCCGACGAAAGCAGCAGTACTACGATCTGCACGACGAGTACTTGCGTCGCCGCCAGATCGCCCAACGGGCCGTCGACGCGCTGGCGATGTTGGCGATGAGCGATCCATAGTGAGTAGCACGGATTGCCAATCCGTACTACTCACGTTGCACTACGATTTGACCGAGGGCAGTACGGATCGGCGATCCGTTCTACCCTTTCCTCTCCAGCAGTTCCGCAAAGTGCATCACCTCGATCGCTTCGCCCTGGCGGTGCAGCCGGCCGCCGATGTTCATTAGGCAACCGGCATCAGTGGAAACGACCGCGTCGGCGTCGGTCGCCAGAATGCATTGCGTTTTATCATCGACCATCCGCCCGGAAATTTCAGGGTAACGGACCGAAAACGAACCGCCGAATCCGCAACACTGATCTTGCCGGTGCAAGGGCACATACGTTGCCCCTTCGACCTGTTCGATCAGCCGCACCACTTCGTCCGTCTGGTTGAGCATCCGCAGATGGCAAGCGAAGTGGTAAGCGACCTTGCCGTTGAACTTCGCGCCCACGTCCACGGTATTCAGTTCGTTCACCAGCAAGTCGCTTAGCTCGAACGTCCGCTCGGCCAGGTTGTTGGCCCGATCCAACCACCGTTCGTCGTCTTTCATCAAGTGAGGGTATTCGACCTTCACCATCGCGGCGCAACTTCCGCTGGGGGTGACGACGGGCAAATCGGCATCGAACACTTCGATGGTGTGCCTGGCCTGCTGGCGGGCAAGATCGGCGAATCCGCTGTTGAACATCGGCTGCCCGCAACAGGTTTGGGCTTCCGGGAAGACCACCTCGTGCCCCAGGCGGCGCAACAACCGAACGGTCGCCTGACCGGCCGCCGGCCGCAGCACATCGCCCAAACAGGTGATCATCAGTTGGAAATTCACGTTGAAACAGTTCTACTCGGCGAAAGCCCGCAGCGATCTCACCCCTTCATCCAAGGGCATCGTATCGGCCTCGAAGTCGCTCCACCAGCGTAGCAGTTGCTCGGGCAACTGGGCGGGAACATCACCTTCGATCAATCGCCAGGCTTCAACCGCTAAGGCAATCGTCGCCGAATCACAGCGGGCTAGCTCAACTTCTTCGGCCGCGGAGAGAACGATCGGCACCAAACCCAACGACCACGCCGGGCGATTCGCCGCGTCTGCCGGTACGCTCAATTGCGTCAGCAGCCAGCCCAGACGAACAATCTCCGGCAAGTCGGCGTGAGGGTTGGTCAGCACCGCTTCCAGCGTGACGCTGCCGGTTGCGGGAAAAACCTCGCCCCCGCCGCCACGCTTGGGAAGCACCGGAGTAACCGTCGCCTCCTCGGCCAACGCCAGCCCGCGTGCCCTGCGCTCAATCCCCAACAACAACCCCGGCCCCCGCGCTTCCCATTGCTGCCGCAGCGGGCGGGTGCGAAGCTGCAGCTCTTCGCCGCCCGCCGTATCGATCTGCCAATGAATGTCCATCGGACCCGCTTCTGCATCAGGTGTCGTCAATTTGACAACAAACAGTGTACATGATTACCCCACTAATGGCTATTGCGCGCTGACATTTTCCGCTATTTATTCAGCGCGCGACAGGTCCCCAAGGGAATCCCCGCTGCGCTGACAAAATATTTTATTTGTCAGCGCGCTCCCCTCCACAGCGGGATCCTCCGCGAGCAGCACTGGCGCT
>CALBTA010000385.1 GCA_937967755.1 uncultured Planctomycetaceae bacterium
TCGGGCGAGACAGCAACGTAACGCGTGGCGTGCGAGTCGTATGTCCGCTGGCTAGTTCTGCGTCCCATGGCGGCATCCCAAGCCAGCAACATGCGGTTGTTCGTACCCGCGATGACGTAACGACCGTCGGGCGTAAACGCGATGCTGCCCACCGTGTCGGTAACACCATCCAGCACATGCAACTGCTTACCCGTCTCCAAATCCCAGACGCGAACGGGGTTCTGTTCATTCGATCCGCTAATCGCAAGCCGGCCGTCGGGCGAGATATCTAAAGCGAAATACCCTGTGTCGTGATGGTCCAACTCGTGGACCACCTCTCCGGTTTTCCAATTTAGCAAAGCCAAGCGACTCTTTCCGTTCTTGAGGTAAGAACCTGCCAGCACGTGCTTCCCGTCGGGATGCAGTGCCATCGCCCGAATGCGATGGCCGAATTTCTGTTCGGCGACCATTGCACCACTGGCGACGTTCCACGTCCGTATCTGTCCGTCCACAGCAGCGGTCACCAAATGGTTGCCATCAGGTGTGAAGGCCAATCCGTGCACGCTGGGTGCATACTGGTCTGTTCGCCAATGGGCCGGAATGCGATGAAGCTGCTTTTGTGCCGCAAGATCCCAGATGCAGACCATTCCTTTGGCATGACCGGTGGCCGCCAGTTTTCCGTCGGCGCTGACCGCCAGCCCGCATCCATCGCGGGGGGCGATGTCGCGGCCATCCTCTTCCGGCCTCTTGTCCGCCGGCAGTCGATCAAACAGTTCGGTCACCAGCTCGCCTGACTCAGCATCCCACACTGCCACGCCGAATTGTGTACCGCTGACAATTCGCGTCGCCGTCGGCCAGGCAACAGATGAGTTCGCCGTGGTTGGTCCCGGCAGTCGCCGTGTTTCCATGAGGTGCTGGATAGCCTTGTTTTGTTCCGAGTCGTTAGCATTGGTTAAATATGCCTTCGCCGTTCGCCCACGCAGCGATACATCCTTCACCCAAACTTTTCCGCCTCCTTCTACAACGACGTTCAACTTTACGAAGTCTGGCTTTTCGTCTTTGCGGACCTGAAAAGGGATTTGAACTTCAGACCAACCGTTGGTTCCGCTAACCGCCTTGTCGAACCCCTTGGAGAAGAACTCTCCCTGGCCCGGGAAGCGAACCCACATTTCCAAGTAGGCGCGCCCCTTGACGTTTTCGGTCTTGATCTTCGCGTGATAGAAGAACGGCCCGGGCTTCAGTTCCGGCAATGGGGTCTCGAAGAGCCGCACGGTGCGGGTCTTCTCGGCGGTGATCTTCCAGCCGCCGTCGACCGCTTCAACGCCGTCTTTCGTGATGGTTGCCTCGTCAGCGGCGAAGCGCTTGATAACTCCGGCATCGTCATCGCGCCAGCGGGCGGTGACGATCACGCGACCCAACCGCGACATCTGAAAGCCCGACTTGTCGAGCTTGATGTCGTTATCATTGCCGACCAGTTTGATTTCGTAGTCGTCGCTGGCCAGCCATTTCATTTTCGAACCAGTGGCAACGTCGACAACCGCAACTTCCTTACCTTTCTTGGTCACTGAAACCTGTACGTCGCCCACTTCGCTGCGCACTTCCAACACGCCACGGTCGGTGGCGATCATGATGACCGCGCCAAAGGCAATGAACGCAACGAACAATGCTGAACAAACGGCGATCAGCGGCCAACGCCACAGGGACAGGCTGCCAGCGCTGCCCGCCTTTCCCTTGCGCGCAGTTGGGCCTTGTGCCAGAGCGGCTTTCTTCGCAGCACGAGGTACAAACTGGCAGCCGGTATCTACGGGTGACGGTATCAGAGCCGGCTGCTGCACGTGGGCGAGCCAGTTTGCGAGCAATTCGCAAACCTCTTCGGCCGATTGAAAACGCGCGATCGAATCCTTGGCCAGCAGCTTCTCGACGATCGCGCACAACCAGTCCGGCACATCCGCATTGATCTCTTGAATCGCCCGCGGGTGGTCGTCGCACACGCGGCGCATGACGGCCAACGGGTTATCGGCTCGAAACGCCGGCCGCCCCGAACACATCGCGTACAACACGCTGCCCAAGGCAAACAGATCGCTGCGGTGATCGATCTGCTTCCCCTCAGCCTGCTCGGGCGACATGTATTGCGGAGTGCCGGCGATCATGCCGGTGCGCGTGATGTTCACGTCATCCACCGCTCGGGCCAGACCAAAATCGGTGATCTTCACGCGTTCAACACCGTTTTCCAACAAGATGTTGCCAGGCTTAATGTCGCGGTGCACCAACCCTTGCTTGTGCGCCGCGGCCAGGCCCGCAGCGGTTTGCACTCCGATCCGCAAGATTTCGCGAAGTTCCAGAGCTCCGCCGCGATCGACCTTCTCTTGCAGCGACAGCCCGTCGACGAATTCCATCACGATATACGGCGGGCTGACTTCGTCTTCGATGGCGTGAATCGCGACCACGTGATCGTGCGTCACCGCCGCGGCCGCTTCGGCTTCCCGCAGGAAACGTTTCACCGCCATCGGATTGGCCGCCAATTCCGGAGCCATCACTTTGATCGCCACGACCCGATTCAGCTTCGTGTCATGCGCCCGCAGCACAATGCCCATTCCGCCCCGGCCCAACACCTCGATCACGTCGTATTGACCCAACCGGCCCAGGCGCGTCGGATCGTCGCACGGCGTCAAGAAGTTCAGCGAAACTTGCCCCAGAGTTTCATCGACCGTGTCCTTGCTGTTGATCGCGATCGTTGGCAGCACGTCCTCGGGCGGACCGTCGAGAAAACTTCCGGCGTCGTTGTTGGCTCGCAGCAACGCGTCGACCCGTGCGCGCAATTCAACATCACCGGCGCACTGCTCTTCAAGAAACGCGTCCCGCTCATCCGGCGAATCGATGGCCAGGGCTTCGATGAAGATCGTTTCGATTGTGCTTTGCTGGGCGGGCATGATAAGACTCCGAAATAGGTGCTCATCATGTAATGCGAGAAAGGGCCCCGGCGCGCCTCAAGGAATTTCGAGAATTCTCTTCGCAGGCCGTTGGCCCCCTGCTACCGCTGCATTGCATCATACAGCCACGCACGGGCGTAAGTCCAATGCCGGGAGGCGGTTGCGCGCGAAATGCCCAATGCCTCGGCCGCTTCCTCCAGCGACAAACCGGCATAGTAACGCAGCTTCACGAGTTTCGCTTTGTCTGGGTCTTTCTCCGTAAAGGTTGTTAACGCCTCGTCGAGCGCCAGCAAGTCTTCAATCGCCCGGCTATCGGTTTTCGCATCGAACTCTTGCAGTTCGACCCGGTTCATCTGCCCACCATGTTTCTCGGTCTGCTTCCGGCGGGCGTTGTCAATCAAGATCCGCCGCATCGCTTCGGCCGCGGCGGAAAAGAAATGCCCGCGTGAATCCCACTTCTGCTGATGCTCGGCGTCGACCAGACGAACATACGCCTCATGCACCAGCGCCGTCGCCTGCAGCGTCTGCCCTGGCGATTCCTGGGCCAGCCGATGCGCGGCCAGCCGCCGTAGTTCCTCATAAATCAGCGGCAACAACTTCTCGCTCGCCTGCGAGTCGCCGTGGCCGATCGCACTGAGGATTTGAGTAACCTGCTGCATAGCGCTACAGCTTATTCCGGTCGAAGATCAAAAACCAACGCCTCTGGCAGGATCTGATGGAAGTAGCGAAAAATCGCTTTCCAAACCCATCAAAGATTGCTTATAATCCCCACCGGTCGAGGTCCTACCATTTTGATCCGAACCCGCCGATCCAAGCTAGGAGATCAACCATGCTTTCAATCTTTGGTCGAAAAGACAATCGCTCTGGTTTTTGTGATGGCTTCTCGCGGCGCGGGTTTCTGACCATCGGCGGCGCGGCGATGGGCGGGTTGGCCCTCAACCAACTGTTGCAGATGGAAGCCCAGGCGGCCATCGGCAGTTCGCATAAGTCGATCATCAATATCTATCTGCCGGGCGGGCCGTCGCACCTTGATATGTGGGACTTGAAGCCCGACGCCCCGATCGAAATACGCGGTGAATTCGAACCGATCAAAACGAACGTTCCCGGCATGGAGATTTGCGAACTGTTTCCTCAGTTGGCGAAGATCGCTGACAAGTTCGCCATCGTCCGCAGCCTGGCCGACTCCGACGGCGGCCACGATTGTTACCAATGCATGACCGGCCGTAAGAAGAGCGAGCGCGGACCCAGCGGCGGTTGGCCCAGCGGCGGCGCTTGGGTCTCTCGCCTGGCAAGAGCCGTCAACCCGGCGATCCCCGCCCATGTCGCCCTGATGTACCCAACCGGCAACCGCACCTGGGGCGAAGCCGGAACTTCCGGCTTCCTGCAAACCAAACACAACCCGTTCAACCTCGTCGGCAAGAAGCCAGGCGAAAAGCCCGAAGGCATGGCCCTCAACGGCATCTCGCTAGAGCAACTGCAAGACCGCACGCGGTTACAGCAATCTTTCAACCAGTTGCGCGAAGATGTCGACCGGCAGTCGCGCACCGGCAGCGTTGATACTTACCTCGATCAGGCGATGGGCATTCTGACCGATTCGAAACTGGTCAACGCCCTCGACCTGTCGCGAGAAGATCCGCAAGTGCTCGCCCGCTACGGCAAGAGCGACCCGACGTTTCAACGCGACGGCGCGCCGAAGATGGTTGAGAACTTCTGCATCGCCCGGCGGTTGGTCGAAGCGGGTGCGCGTTACGTTTCGCTCAACTACAGCCGTTGGGATTGGCACGGAGGCGACGGAATGAACTTCCCCCGCAGCCGGCAGGAATTCCCGCTGCTCGACCAGGCCCTTTCCGCTTTGATCACCGATCTTCACGAACGAGGGCTGGACCGCGACGTTTCGGTGGTGATGTGGGGTGAGTTCGGCCGCACACCGCGGATCAACAAAAACAACAGCCGCGACCACTGGCCGCGGGCCAACGCCTGCATCCTGGCCGGCGGCGGCATGCAAACCGGGCAAGTCATCGGCGAGACGACCAAGGGCGCGGAAGAACCGGCCAAGCGGCCCGTTAAGTTCCAGGAAGTCTTCGCGACGCTGTACCACAACCTCGGCATCGACGCCCATCAGAACCGAATCTTCGACGGCTCCGGGACGCCGCGTTACCCCGTCGACGCCGACATCGAACCGCTGCGCGAGTTGATTTGACGTACTGCTGACAAGGTAGCAAACCTGTCGTCAATCTGACAACATATGGTGTTCAAATATCCCCCACCATTGGCTATTGCGCGCTGACACTTTTCGATATTTATTCAGCGCGCGACAAGGTCCCAAGGGAATCCCCGCAGCGCTGACAAAATCATTTATTTGTCAGCGCGCCACCCTCTGCCGAGGGAGATTGCCAAATCAGTGTGCCGATTGATGTCAATTTGACAACAACGCCCGTAGCGGGGGCTTCCAGCCACCGCCGAACATGCGTAGCGTCTTTCAATTCACGGTGGCTAGAAGCCCCCGCTACGAAGAAATCAAATTGCCAAAGAACACCTGAATCGCCGATTTAGACGATGTGGACACAAGTATAGTTCCCGCCCGGCACGATTTTCTTGCGGAGAAAATGGAAAGATTTTCTTTTTTCACCACCGGGGCACGTCTGATCCTTACCCGCCAAAGCGAGGTTGTCAGTAGGTGGTGAATGAATCGGTCCTACGGTCTAACATCTCCACCTCTCCTTCATCTCCAAGTGCCCTTCTCTCTAAGCTGGACCTCCACAACGTCCGCCCAAGAATAAAATGGTGCGGTTACTAGGGGAGATAGGGTGATGAAGGAGATGCGGGGATTGGGGCTCGTCTCGGAGCAGGGGGCCAGACTTGAGCTTCCAGCCCATCACTTGCGGCGACCAAGCTGGAAATTTGACAAAGATATCAGCCTCTATTTACTGTGAATCTGCGCAGGCTTTGGTGCGAACGACGCGCCTTGTCGTAAACGGTGAATTGTTGAGAAAGCGAAAGAACATGGGAATTATTCGCAGCTATGGCCTGTTTTGGGATGCCGAAGATGGGTATTGGGGTAAGGGTATGCAGGTTGGGAGTATCTTGGGCGTTCCAGCGAGAGCAAGGTCATCCAAGCCGGTCGATTTTAGATACCAGAATGGAGTGTATGTACTCCACAAAGCGCATAGCATCATCTACGTAGGTCAAGCGGGGGCCCGCAATGCCAAGTTGTTCAGCCGTCTGAAGAAACACCGCAAGGACTTCTTAGCCAATCGATGGGATAGGTTTTCTTGGTTCGGTCTCAGACGTGTACTTTCGAGCGGTAAGCTATCCACCCAGACTCTTAGGGCGAAAGCCTCCATAGGAATCGCATTGAATCATATCGAAGCTGTTTTGATTGCCGCCGCGGAACCTTCACTGAACAAGCAAGGTGGTAGATTTGGGCGCGAGGCGACTCGCTATCTGCAAGTTCGCGATGAACGATTGGGGTTAACACAGGAGCAAATGGTGCGCGCCCTATGGAAGAATTCTTTGGAGACTTAGTTCTTTTCGAGCCGCGCTGCCACTCAGGCGGAAAGCTCAAACCCTTCCCCCAGCTTCGGCACGATCACTTCCTGGTTCCACTGGTCGAATAGCACATCGCGGAAGGCCGTGGCGCTGTCTAGTTCGCCGTGGGTGATGAAGGTTTTCTTCGGCGGCGAATCGGAGAGCGGCTCTAGCCAGCGCAATAGCTCTGTGCGGTCGGCGTGGCCGCTGAGGCCGCTGACTTTTTCAATCGCCGCGCGTACGGGGATATCCTCGCCGTGGATGCGTAATGTTTTTTCGCCATCCTGCAACCGCCGCCCGCGCGTGCCGTAGGCCATGTAGCCGCCCAGCAGGATCGTGTTCTTCGATTCCGGCAGGCGTTTCTTCAAGTGGTGAAGAATCCGACCGCCGACCATCATGCCGGACGAAGAGATGATCACCCCTGGGCCGTCGAGCTGGTTGATGCTTTTCGACGCCTCGACCGACCGTGAAAGGGTCAACATCGGGCCGTCGAGCACGCTGCCGGGCGGGTCGAGTTCGCCTTCGGAGAGATCGTGATCCTTGTTGAAGTCGCGGTAGATGTGTGTGGCGTCGACCGACATCGGGCTGTCGAGGATGATCGGGATCTTGGGGATCCGTCTTTCATGCATCAAGACTTGCAGCAGGTAAATCAACTGCTGCGCCC
Organism: uncultured Planctomycetaceae bacterium; assembly: GCA_937967755.1. Taxonomy (GTDB): domain Bacteria; phylum Planctomycetota; class Planctomycetia; order Pirellulales; family Pirellulaceae; genus CALBTA01. The sequence continues at coordinate 7,102 of CALBTA010000385.1, forward strand.
GGCCGACAGCGAACGACGACATCACCATCACGCCGCCGCGGCGGACGCTGCGCTGCACGACTTCTTCCAGCGACTTCAGCATGTCGGTATCGGGGTGGTCGCGGTCGCCGTAGGTGCTTTCGCAAATCAACACGTCGCACGCCGGCGGCGGCCGCGGGTCGTGGTAAAGCGGCCCGCTGTAACGGCCGACGTCGCCGGAAAAAACGACTCGCAGCGGCCTATCGCCTGCGCGGATTTCGACTTCGATCAGCGTCGAACCGAGCAAGTGGCCGGCGTCGTGAAAGCGGAACCAAATCGGTCCCTTCGCCTGATGCCACTGGTCGCGCTGGCGAACGCGGAACAGTTTCAGCGCGTTGCGGGCGTCGGCCGTGTCGTACAACGGCAACGCCGGTTGGTGTTTGGAATAGCCCTTGCGGTTGGCGTATTCGGCGTCGCGCTCTTGGTTGCGTGCCCCGTCGAGCAGCAACAGCTCGCACAACTGCCACGTCGCCGGCGTGGCCAGCACCGGGCCATGAAAACCTCGCGCGACGAACCGCGGCAGGTATCCGCTGTGGTCGATGTGGGCGTGGGTGAGGACCACGGCGTCAACGTCACGCGGCTCCAGCGGCAGCGGGTTCCAATTCAACTGCCGCAATCGCTTGCGGCCTTGGAACATGCCGCAATCGATCATCACCTTAGCACCGCCGGCTTCCAACAAATACTTCGATCCGGTAACCGTCTCGGCCGCGCCGTGGAAGGTGAGCTTGGGCATCTGCTAGCTGCTGATTGGTGTAGGTGGATTGCCTGGAAAAGTAAGACGGCCACTCTTGGCCGTCTTGGTCGGGCAAGAGTGCCCGACCTACGTTTCGTCGTGGGAAAGTGTAACGGTCAGTGGAATAGGGCGAAAGCGAGAGTATTTGCCGGCATCGTTTGAAGGACGATGTTCCACCGCAATTCCTGTAGGACGATGTTCCACATCGTCCTGGAACGCAGTCGACCTGCGTTCTACGGTCCCAGGTGCTATCACGGAGACGGCCAAGAGTGACCGTCTTACGGGTAAGGTTGTTGAGTTGGGCGTCGGGACAAGTAGAATGGAGGGGTAGCAACACATCCCGCCTTTGCTTTTTTGCGAAAGTTTCCCATGGCTATCCTCACCAAAAACCCGTTCCCAATTTTTGCTTCGCTGACGATTACCGCTTGCCTGATTTCGACGGCGTGTGCCCAAACCGATACGCGTTCCAACTTGCAAGCTGGCGCGGGTGCGCAGTCTTCCGATCTGGAACTTGCCGGGCCAACCAACGGCGGCGATGCCAGCCCTGCGCCGCCGGCGAAGATTGACCTCTCCGCGCCTGAGGAACCGGCGACGAAGAAGGCCGACACCGGTTTGATCGCGGGCGACCCACCAGGCATCCCCGACCCCGATCGTTCGCAGTCGGCGGATGATATGCCGATCCTGCCCAGCAAGCCGATTGATCTTTCGGAAACAACGGTCGCCCGGCCGACGCAAGATATCAGCTTGGAAGATCGCGTGGCCCGGTTGGAGCAATTGATCGAAGCACAGTCCGAGATGCTGGTTGAGATGGCCCGCGCTCAATCGCAAATGATGGCGGCGCAGAAAACCCCGACGGACGAGCTAACGAAAATTCGCGAAGAGATCGCCGCGCTGCGAAAGTCGATGGATTCGTTCCAGGCCCTGGGCCGCGTCGACCCGGGCAGCGACCCCGCCGATACGCAACCGTCGCTGCAATCGGCCGGCCGGCTGGTCGTCGACAACTTCACCGGCATCTCTTACACGGTCAGTGTGAATGGGACCGACTTCATCTTCTCGCCTGGGCGCAACGAAGTGATCGTTCCGGTTGGGAACGTCGTGACCGAGATTCGCGGTTACGAAACGCCCAAGACCTGGGTCGCTGAAAACTTCCGCCCCGTCGGCAGTGAACAGCACCTGGAGATTCAGATCAAACCGTAGGTTGCACCACGAAGCGATGGTCTTTCAATTCCAGGCCGTCATGCCGCCTTACACCGCGTCAACAAAATCGCCTGCCAGCCGGGCGAGGACTTCGCGGGTGAGGTTGGCCGGGACGACCTGGCGGGTTTGCCCGGCGGCGCGACGGTAGCGGCATAGCGTCAGCCCGTCTCGGCGGACGAGCAGTTCGTAGTACTTCGTGCCGTCGTCGTCTTTCTGCGGCGGGTTGCTGCGCATCTGCACCGTCGCCCCTTCGGAATCGATCTCGATCGGGCTGATCGGTTCCATGAGGTAGTTGATCTGCTGGGATAGTTTTTCGGAGAGTGTTTTCAGCTCATCAATCGAAGCGGTCGCCAGCGCATCGGCGTGCAAAGCCAGTTCGCGCAACGCGCAGCCGATGGCGTCGACACCGGCGATGTCGGCACCCAATGGCCCGGCGGGGGTCAGGACAGAGACCTGCTCGCTATCGCCGCTCACACCGCGGGCGGCCAAGGCGTTCAGTTCGTCTTCGAGTTGCTTCTTCCAAGTCATGATCGTTTCTCCCTCTCGCAGCACGTGGTTGTGAATGCTCCGTCGGGAATGGTCCTTTCCGTGGGCTTCGGTCGCGTAGATGGACGGGTTACAAACCCGTCCTACTTTTAATACGGCACTTCTACTGCTTCGGGTTCGACGGCCTCTTCTTGGTTGTCGATGGAATAACCATCTTCATCCCACCGCAGCATGGTTTCGCAGCCGTCGATCACGGTTGCCAGGTTCACCGGCCGCTTCCAAATCTTGAAGACGTTTTCGAGCGTGTCGCGGGCGTAGGAAAGTTTCAGCTCCGGCCCGTTGTAGGTGTGTTCAATCAGCAGTTCGCCCCGGTTCCGGTAATTGCCGTCCTTCACGGCCAGCAGCGGGCGGCCCATGTTGGTCAGGCTGAAGAGCAGTTGCTGTTTGATTTCCCCGAACGCCCGGCTTTCGATTTCGTAATGCTCGCTGTATTCGTTGTAGCCGAACTTGAACATCCGGTGCCGCTTGCAGAAGTCGAGCGTGAGGAACTCGTCGATGAACGTCAAATCGTTGTGGATCTTCCGCACCTCGAAAATCTTTTCACGCCCTAGCCCCGCGTGGGTGTTCCACTGGCGCTTGGCGGTCAAGTCGTCGCAGTCGTCGTACTCTTGCCCGAACGCCCCGCGGTTCCAGCGATCCTCGATGTCGCGAAACAGTTCGATCCCCAGCTTGTAGGGGTTCAGCCGGGTGGGGCTGGTCGCCAGCGTGCCGGCACAATGGTCGGCGTAGTTGATCACGTCGTTCGGTTCCAGCCCGTGCCGCGTCATGATCGTGCTGTGCCAGTAGCTGGCCCAACCCTCGTTCATGATCTTCGTTTGCCCTTGCGGGGCGAAGTAGTACGCCTCGTCGCGGATGATGCTCAGCACGTCGGCTTGCCACGGCTTGAGCGGGGCGCACTGCAGCAGGAAATACATGATGTCCTTCATCGGCTCGGCCGGGAAGTTTTCCTGCTTCTTCTCGGCCTCGTCGCGGCGGGCTTCGGCCTGGCGGGCGAGCACCTCGGGCGGGTTGACGAACGAATCCATGTAGCCCTTCGCGTCGAACCGCGGGCTCGCCCTTTCGCCTTCGTCGTCGGTATGTTTCTTGAAGTCGTACTTGTCGGGCGTGTCGTAACGCTTGATGAATGGCGAATGGATGTCGATCAAATCTTCAATGCTCAGGCAGACGTCGATGAACTCTTCGACTTCCTCGACGCCGAACCGGTCCATGTACCGGCGGATGCGGTTGCCGTGGTTGGCCATGTCGTCGATCATCTTGCGGTTGGTCTTGCTGAACCAATAGTTGTTCTTGAAGAAATCGCAATGCCCGTAGACGTGGGCGATGACCAGCTTGTGATCGGTCATCGAATTGCTGGCCAGCAAGTACGCGTAACAGGGATCGTTGTTGATCACAAGTTCGTAAATCTTCTGCAGCCCATAGGCGTAACCCTTGCTCAACCGCTCGTACTCCATGCCGAACCGCCAGTGCGGATACCGCGTGGGAAAACCGCCGTAGGCCGCCACCTGATTCAGCTCGTTGATGTCGACGACTTCGAAGATTGTCGGGAAGAAGTCCAGCCCGTAATTGAGCGCATGCGCTTCCATCTGAACCTGAACATCGGCCAGTTCTTTCGGTAAAGCGCGAAAGTGCGTAGCGGGCATGGGGAATTTGGTTTTCGGTTTTCAGTGTTCAGTATTCAGTTTTCAGGGTTCAGAACTTCGCTTCTCTCCTCTCTCCTCTCTCCTCTCTCCTCTCTCCCTTCGCTCCTCGCCCTTCCCTACGGTTTTTCCGATTGAATCTTGAACCGC
>CALBTA010000386.1 GCA_937967755.1 uncultured Planctomycetaceae bacterium
CGCGGGCATTGCAGCTTGCCGCGGATCTCATCGAGCGCCGCGCCGCAGTTGGGGCACACGGACCTAAAGCGGTCGTCTCCCGCGTCGTCACTGGCGGCTTCGCAATCTATGCTCGTCTCGTCGATCACCGTGGCTCCATGTCACAACTCAAACCGCCCGCGGCCGGAACGTAAGCGGCGCGGGTGTAGTCCATCACCATTCGGTGAGCGCTAAACCGCCACGCGAGCGTCACGATCGAGTTCTTCATCCGCTGAATCCACTTCCGCGGCAGGCCATCAATGTCGCGTGTGTAGAATAGCGGGATGACGTCCTTTTCCATCACCTCGTACAGCGACTCGGCGTCGCGGGCGTCGTTGATCGTGTCGTCTACATGGCTAGTGCCCTTGCCAATGGCGAACCCGTTCGTCCCGTCGTAGGCCTCAGCCCACCAACCGTCGAGCACCGACAGATTCAACCCGCCGTTAAGAACGACTTTCTGGCCGCTTGTCCCCGAAGCCTCCAGCGGGCGCCGCGGGTTGTTCAGCCAGACATCGACGCCCTGGATCAGATGCCGGCAGACGTTGATGTCGTAGTCTTCGACGAAGACCACACGGTCGGCGAAGTCTGGGTCGTGCCGTTGGGCGACAATGCTTTTGATCAACGCCTTGCCCGGTTCATCTTTCGGGTGCGCTTTGCCGGCGAAGATGAACTGCACTGGGCGGTGTTCGTCGGTCACCATTTTGCGGAAACGGTCAAGGTCCGAGAGGATCAAGTCCGCCCGCTTGTAAGTGGCAAACCGCCGGGCGAAACCGATGGTCAGAATGTTGGGGTCCAGAATCGAACGGGCCGCTTCGTCCGCCACATCGCTTTCGCCCCGGCGGCGGCACTGACGGCTGACGCGTCGGCGAACGAATTGAATGAGCAAATTCTTCAACGCGTTGTGCGTTTCCCACAACTCGCCGTTGTCGACACCGTAGATGCGTTCCCAAACTTCCGGCTCGCCCATCCGGCGTTCCCAATCGTTGGGGAAGTGGCGGTCGTAAAGCTGGTGCATTTGATAGGCCAGCCAACTGGGGATGTGAACGCCATTGGTGATGTGCCCAATCGGAATCTCTTCCTCCACCCGCCACGGCCAAAGCGAAGCCCACATTTGACGCGTGACATGGCCGTGCAACGAACTAACGGCGTTCGCCCGACGCGAAGCCTTTAAGCCGAGCACGGTCATCGTGAATTGTTCGTTATCGTTGTTAGGCTCCACCCGGCCCAGGCCCATCAACTGCTCGTAGGAAATTCCCACCGCGTCGCGCAGCGGCCCGAGGTGTTCTTCCACGACGTGGCCGTCGAAGCGATCGTGGCCAGCCGGCACCGGCGTGTGCGTGGTGAAGACCGTCTGCTGGGCGACTTCGCGCAGCGCGTCGTCAAACGATTGCCCGTCTTCGTGCATCCGTTCGCGAACGGCTTCCAGCGTGGCGAATGCGCTGTGCCCTTCGTTGAGGTGGTAAACGCCCGCGGTGATGCCCAGCGCACGCAGCGCTCGCATCCCGCCGACACCCAAGACCAGTTCCTGGCGAATCCGCGTACGCTCGTCACCGCCGTACAGGCGCGAGGTCAACTCGCGATCTTCCGGCTTGTTGCCTTCGACGTCGCAATCGAGCAAGTACAAGGGCACGCGCCCGACCCGCAGTTTCCAAAGCTTGGCTTTGATTTCACCGTTGCGCGTCTCTACCTGAATGGTGATCGGCTGGCCATCGGGCGTGACGGCCGGCTCCATCGGCTGGTCGGCGACGTTGGTATCTTGGTAGTCTTCCTGTTGGTAGCCCTCGTCGTCCAACCGTTGGCGGAAGTAACCTTGGTCGTAGAACAACCCAATCGCCACCAGCGGAACGCCCAGCCCGCTGGCGCTTTTGATGTGATCGCCCGACAACACGCCCAAGCCGCCGGAGTAAATCGGCGTCGATTCGTGAATGCCGAACTCTGCAGAGAAATACGCCACCGGCCGTCCGCCCAGCACGCCCGCGTGGGTACTTCCCCACGTGTTTTTCCCAACCATGTACTCCTTCAATTTCCGGTGGGCATGGTTGATCCGGCTATATAGGACCATGTCCGAAGCCCGCTTTTCCAGCCGCTCGGGCGTGAATTCCTTCAGCAGGGCAATTGGGTTATGGTCTAACTGCCGCCATCGAATCGGATCGAGTTCGCGGAACAAACTGATGACTTCGGGGTGCCAACTCCACCACAGGTTGTTGGCCAAATCGGTGCACTTTTCGTACAGCCGCTCGGCCGAGACCTCTGCCGGAACCGTCGTGCGAGGGCGTTGTTCCATCGTGCTGTCTACCTGACTCATAGCTGATCCTTCGAAGTATCTGGAAAAGCGGCCTGCCGCCTCTAGGACTCGCAAAACGGGCGATTATATCGGTTAGGTTCACTTTTCGCGATACCAGTGCTGGCATGCGGAATCTCGTTGGGAATCGGCTGATACCGCCGTTTTGCGTCCAACCCGGTATCCCAGCCGCGATGCTGCGACCCTCCTATGACAACATCGCGATTTTTCTAATGGGAATTTTTCAACACGCGCGCTGCGCATTGAAGTCTTATGTGCAACACTTCCTCGGCCCTCAGGGGCCCCAAAAACGGTGCGCGTTGCACGCCTTTGTGCAACACGCGCGTTGAAAAACCCTCGTAGCGGCAAGCTGCCAGCTTGTGACTACGTTTCACCACCGTACTCACCACTGCCACCCGGCTGTTGCATGTAATCCTTTGCCTGGCATGGGGTTGCGCCGTTCACCAGTTTCCTTCAGGTTTTGGGGCCGGTGGTGAATGTTGGTCACTTTTTCAACGGGCCGGGCTTCCGCCTAAATACTGAACTAAAAACCACTTATGACAATTCCGGCCCATCTGCCCCGCCGTCGGAATTCACCAAAGTGCCGAAAAATCGGGGGTCGTGGTGAACCCTTCCTCAAAGCAGGCAGCGTCTCTCGAAACGCGGGGCCGGCCACCGGGCAACGAAAGTCACCCAAATTTCCGGCCGCACAAGCAATCGCTCTCCAAACGCTGACGAATCCGGCTACGCCATCAACCGCACGGATGTATAGTATACACATTTACATATGAGTGTCAAGCGAGTGGTACACTTTTCTTACCAGAATCTGAAAAGTTTTTTGGGCCTTGCCTTGTTTCGCTAGACGCCCCTGTTGCCCTATCCGTGCTGTCGCCTGCCATTTCCTCGCCCGAACGGGCAATGTCCACCGTGCTATTCCACCAATTTCACGCCTATTCCCAGTCTTCAATGCGGCGCGGCCAGTCGTCTTTGAGCAGTCTGGAAAGCGACCGATCCGCCAAGACGCGGCCCCCGTTTTGGCAGCGGGCGCAATAGTTCGTCTCGTTTTCAGCGTAGCGAATTCGCTGGACGGGCGTCTGGCAAACAGGGCAGGGTAGCCCGTAACGCCCATGCACTGCCATTTCCGGGCGGAAGGCCGTAACCGTCTTGGGAAATTCTTCGCCATTCTCAAGTCGCAGTCGCTCGATCCACTCGCGCATGACTTCACGCGTGGCATTGAATAGCCGACTGGCCGATTCATCATCCAGCCGCGAGGTCAGCATCACCGGAGACAAACCGGCGCGGTGCGAGATTTCATCCGAATAGGCGTTGCCGATCCCGCTGAACAGGCGCGGGTTGGTCAGCGCCCGTTTCAATGTGTGGTTGGCTGATCTCAAGCGGGCGACGAACTGTTTCTCCGTGCAATCGAGAACTTCCAACCCCGGCGGCCGATGCGCTTCGAAAGCATCCCGCCCTTGGGCGATGTGCAACGAAGCCCGTTTTTTCGTTCCCGCTTCGGTGAGCACCAACGAGCCGGTCGGGAAATCAAACGCGGCCAACTGCTGCTTCGACGACAGCCGAGCGCCCGCTTCCTTCCACTTCAAACGACCGGCGATCATCAGGTGCAAAACGAGATAGAGTTCGCCCTCGCAGTGAATGCCGATCCGTTTTCCCAACCGCGAGACATCGATCACAGGTTTACCGACCGTGCTCTCCGGAGGCGGATCAAATGTGCGAAGTAGGAAGGGGCTTTGCAAACGGATGTTCTGAACTGGCTGACCGACAATCCGCGGCCGCAGCGCTTCGATGTAGGCGGTGATGTCGGGCAATTCCGGCATGATCCTCAGCATGGCACGGTCCGATGAGCGGTTCAACGCGCCGGGGCAACCCGCTGGTTTGTTGCGTTTGCGAAACGTCGATGTTGCTAGGCATCAACACGGCGAGCTTCGCTAGATCAACCAGCGCTGAACGTAACTCCTTTATCAACAACGGGTTGCGCATCGCCTACTCGCGATACGGGGTATTTCGGCATTGATCCTGCAATTGGTTCGGTCGCCGCGACAGCCAAAGCACCTGGCTATTCCGCGGCACATCTTTTAGCACTCGCCGCAGTAGGAGACGCACCTTGGCACGCACCACACGCAAGACCGCCGCCCGCAAGAAAACCACCAAGACGAAATCGGCCACGACGATCAAGCCAACCGATGATCGTCCCACGCGGCCTGTCGACGTGGAAGTCGATGACTTCGACGATGATGAGGTGGAAAGCGAAGATTCCGAGGACGACGAATCGGACGAGCACGCGCACGAAAAACAGCTTCGCAAACGGGGCATCAATGGCTCGGCGATTGCAACGGAAGATCCCGTGCGGATGTACCTGATGCAAATGGGCGAGATTCCGATGCTGAACCGGGCCGAAGAGATTGATTCCGCCAAGCGCATTGAGGCGACCCGCTTGCGGTTCCGGCATTGCATGCTGGCGACCGACTTCGTGCTGCAAGGTGCCGTCAGCGCACTGGAAAAGGTCTTCGCTGGCGAGCTGCGGCTGGATCGCACGGTGGAAGTCTCGGTAACGAATACCGCCGAGAAGAAGCGAATCATGAAGCGGATGCTGCCGAACCTGGCGACGTTGCGAACATTGTTGGTCGCCAACGCCAAGGATTACCGCGTTGCCGTTTCCAAGAAGCTGCCGATGCGCGAGCGCCGGGCCGCCTGGCGGCGATTGATCGGGCGCCGCACGCGTGCGGTTCGGCTCGTAGAAGAGTTGAATCTCCGCACGAATAAAATTCAACCGTTGCTCGAATCGCTTCGCGAGATCGACGCCCGCATGCAAACCTTGCACGCACAAATTAAGCAAGCCAATCGAGAGCGCAGCCGTGCCGCGGATGGCCGCCACATCGAGGAATTGAAAGCAGAACTACGGTATCTGATGGGGATCACGCTGGAGACGCCCGCGACGCTTCACCGCCGTATTACCCGTGTGAACGAACTGCAAGAAAAGTACGAAGCCGCCAAGCGCCGCCTGTCGGCGGGTAACTTGCGGTTGGTTGTTTCGATCGCCAAAAAGTATCGCAACCGCGGCCTGAGTTTTCTGGATCTGATTCAAGAAGGCAACACTGGCCTGATGCGGGCGGTCGATAAGTTTGAATACCAGCGCGGCTACAAGTTCAGCACGTACGCAACCTGGTGGATTCGCCAGGCGATTACGCGGGCGATTGCCGACCAGAGCCGGACGATTCGCGTGCCGGTTCATATGATCGACACGATGAGCAAGGTCCGCAACGTGACCCGCGACCTGGTGCAAGAACTGGGCCGTGAGCCGACCGCCGAGGAAACAGCCGCTCGGGCGGGGCTGTCGATCGACGACGCTCGCTGCATCATGAAAATGACGCGGGCACCGCTTTCGCTCGACCAGCCCGTCGGCGACCACGACGACAGTTACTTCGGTGAATTCCTGGAGGATCACCGTGACGACGACCCGTTGTACGACAGCAATCAGGAAGCGCTGAAGGATCAAATCAATTCGGCGCTGCTGGCGCTGAACCACCGGGAGCGTGAGATATTGCGGCTGCGTTACGGGCTGGTCGACGGCTACGCCTACACGCTGGAAGAGGTCGGCAAGATTTTCTCCGTCACGCGTGAACGGGTTCGCCAGATCGAATCGAAAGCCGTCCGCAAACTGCAGCAACCCTTCCGCAGCCGCTCGCTGGTCGGCTTCCTGGACAACATGGAAGCGGGATTGGCGGTGTTGGAGAATGCGCCGGCGGAGAGTGCGTAGGATCACAAAGTCGCTTTTCGCTCCGCGAAAAGCAGTTGTTCGCGGAGCGAACAACGACAATCTAACCTACACCGGCATCGACACGGCGTTCAGCACGCCGGAGGTCGCTTGCGATTTGTTGAGTACGTAGAAGTGAACGCCGGGAATGCCTGCGTCGATGAGCTGTTGCACTTGCTCCGTCGCGAATTCAACGCCGACTTGGAACTGCCAGTCGGCGTCGTCTTCCTTTTCGGCCAGGCGGTCGACGAACGTCTTGGGAAGCTCCGCGCCGCACATCGCGGTGATGCGCTGAATCTGCGATAGGTTCGTGACGGGCAATACGCCTGGCACCAGCGGCACGTTGATGCCCGCCTGCTGGTAACGTTCGCGGAAGCTGAAGAAGTCGGCGTTGTCGTAGAACAGTTGGGTCACAACGACATCGGCACCCGCGTCAACTTTCCGCTTCAAGTTTTCTAGATCGACCGCGGGGCTGGGGGCTTCCTGATGCGTCTCAGGATAGCCGGCTACGGCGATGCCGAAGTTGTCGAATTCGCGGCGGATGACCTCGACCAGTTCGTTCGCGTAGCTCAGGCCGTTTTCGACCGGGCGGAACTCAGTCTCGCCCTGCGGTGGATCGCCGCGCAGCGCCACGATGTAATCGACGCCGCGCTCGACCGCTTCGAATAGGTACGCCCGCAACTCATCAACCGTCGAGCCGACGCAGGTCAGGTGCGAGGCGACCGGCAAGCCGTGATCGGATTTTACCTTCGCGATAATGTCGAGTGTTTTATCCTGCGTCGAACCTCCCGCGCCGTACGTACATGTAATGAAACTCGGCGAAAACTCCATCAGCTTCTGCACGTGCCGGTGCAAAGCTGTTTCTCCGGCGGACGTCTTTGGCGGGAAGAGCTCGAACGAGAGCGCGAATTCACCGGGGGCATAGCACTCGGCGAGCGGTCTCGATTGCGGATTGCGGAATGCGGTTTGCGAATTTGTCATTGTGTCAA
>CALBTA010000387.1 GCA_937967755.1 uncultured Planctomycetaceae bacterium
CTCGCCGTGATCGCCTTTGAAATTATCGCCGCCTTGTGGTTTTTCACACTGGGTTCGGTCTTTGGCAGTTTCATGAATGTGGTGGTCTACCGCACGCCGCGGGGCAAGTCGATCGTTGGGCCTTCGCGCTGCCCGAAGTGCGGCAGTGCGATCCGCTGGCACGATAATATTCCGGTGTTGGGCTGGTTTTTTCTCAAAGGCCAGTGCCGCGATTGCGGGCTGCCTATTTCGCCTCGTTACCCCACGGTCGAATTCGTCACAGCCTGTTTGTTTCTGGTGTTGGCGCTGGCGGAACTGGCTTCGGGTGGAACGAATCTGCCGGCGTTTGAAGCCGATCCGTCCGCCGGCTTCGCAGGGGTTATCGCCGACGCGAACTGGCCGTTGATTGGAATCTACGCGTTGCACAGTTTGCTGGTGACGGCGCTATTCTGCTGGGGACTGATTCGCGTCGACGAGATGACGATTCCGAAAGTTCAAGTCTGGGCGCTATGGATCGTACTTCTCGCCGCCGCGGTCGCCTGGCCAGCGACGCTGCCGCTGGACTACAGCGGCCAGCCGATTCTGCCCGGAGGCGAATTCGTTCGACCAGCGGCATTCCGCACAGCGGCGTTTGGGTTTTCCGCCGGGGTGGTGGTTTACCTGATTTGGACGGCGCTACAGCGCATCATTCCGCTGGCCCGTGAATCAAAGGCCCAAAATTTCGCGCTGGCCGCCGGCTTCACCTCGATTGGGCTGGCCCTCGGTTGGCAGTCGGTCGTTTCTATCTTGTTTCTGACTGCCCTTAGTCGAGGAATTTTCGCCCTCTCAAGTTTCCGTTCACCAAAGTTGCGTACCACACCGCTGCTGATCGACGTGATGCTGGCGACCGTGATTCACATTTGCTTCTGGAACAGGCTTTGGCTGCTTCCATCTTGGCCGGGCGTGCAGGGAGTGTGGCCAGCGGTGATTGGATCGGCGATTGCGCTAGTTGTGCTCAGGTTCGCCTGCGCTCCGCAGCCTCGTGGCTAGGGTTGCCACGACGAAAATCAACCGCTCGGAACGACAATCTTTCAAGGCGACAGTATCTTACGGGCGAGCGCGCCAGAACCTCGGCACAAACAACACAATGATGGGGAAGATTTCCAACCGCCCGATCATCATCAACACGGTGAACAGCAGTTTTGCCGGGGGGCTGAAAAAGGCATAGTTTTTCGTCGCGCCGACTGTGCCCAAGCCCGGCCCAATGTTGTTCAGCGTGGCCGCCACAGCGGTTGCCGAGTCAATTAGTTTGTGGGCCGCGGCATTATCGCCGCCCCAGGTGCGATCGGTTTCAAACGTCAGCAGCAGCATCCAACTGATGATGAAAATGAACAAAATCAGCCCGAAGTAAACGAGAATGTTGTGCCGCAATCCGGGGTCGTCCACCGGTTTGCCGCCCAGCCGCAGCGGGCGAACGACCGAAGGGCGAAACGACGTCTCGGCTTCCAGCCACAGAATCTTGTGGAACAGAATATGGCGAATGACTTTCATTCCGCCGCCCGTCGAACCGGCGCAGCCGCCGATGAACATCAGCAGAAACAGCAGCCCCCGCCCAAAGCTGTTCCAGGCATTGAAGTCGTGCGTGCCGTAGCCCGTGGTGGTCATGATTGACGTGACTTGAAACAAGCTGTGCCGCACGGCGTCGCCGGCGTGGTCGAGTTCTGTCTGTTGCGTCTTGCTGTCGCGAAAGTCGCCGTGAAAGGAACCGAAGCCGACGACGGTGACTGTCGCCAACAGCAGAATGCCTATGTAAACCCGCAGTTCAACATCCGTCACCAGGTTTTTCAGCCGCCAGATCGTCACAAAGTACAGCAGCGTAAAGTTCGTCCCCGCAATGATCATGAAAATGATCACGGTGTATTCAATGAGCGCGGCGTTTACTGACGAGATTTGTTGAAACTGCCCCAGGCTGCCGTTGTAGGTGCTGAAACCGCCGGTCGCCATCGTTCCCATTGCGTGGCAAAGCGCGTCGTACAGCGACATCCCTTCAATCAGCAAGATGATCGTTAAAATGATATTCAGCGCCGCGTAGATGATGGCAAACGTCAACGCGGTGTGCTGCATGCGGGTTTGCGAACCCTCTTTGCTGGGGCCAGGCATCTCGGCCCTCATCAACGCCTTGCCGGCTGATCCTTGGCCGAGGATCGCCACGAAGAGAACGATGATGCCCAGCCCGCCTAGGAAATGCGTGCTGCTTCGCCAGAACAGAATGCAGCGCGGCACCAGGTGCGGGTCTTCCAGATCGGAAATGACCGTCGCCCCGGTTGTGCTGAAGCCCGATTGCGATTCGAACAAGGCGTCCGCAAGGTTCATTGGCTCCCAGCGGATGCGGTAGTTGCCGCGGCGATCGGCTGGGCCGACGTTGTCTTCCGGAAAGATCAACGCCTTGCGCCAACGTTCGTCGCGCTGAGCCAACAGCCGCAGTTGCTCCGGCGCATCGGGCGAGTTGGCATTCGCCGAGGTAGGGTCACCAGCACGGCCCGTCAGTTCCGCCTCGGTGGCACCGCGGGCTCCTTTCTCCAACAGCAATTTCAACAGCCGTACCTGATCGCTCAACAACGTCTCGTCGCCGTCGTAGTCGTACCCGTAGACCTGCACCACGTCGTTCTCAAACAGGCGCACGCTACTGCGGCTGTGGCTGTGGCTGAGCAAATACGGCACCGCACCTAGCAACGTCGCCAGCACCCAACTGAGGCCCACGACAGCCATCGCTTCTTTGCGATAGAAACTGCCTTTGGCGCTCTTGCCAATCCACCACAGCAGCGACCCGACGCCTGCGCTGATGACGATGGAAATGCAAAGCGCCACGAACCCGCGCGTTTCAAATTCGACCAGGTCCAAGTATTTTTCCTCGGTGCGGTGGCCCAGCGCGTACCACGCCCACGGCAGACTGAAGGCCATCATCCCGCCGATCAGCATCGCCACGATGGCCAGTTGTTTGCAGACGAGTCGAAGGTTCATGCGGCCCCTTCGAAAAACGAAAGCAGTTCTTCTTCGGCCGCGTCTTCGACCAGCGCGATCACCGTGTCGCCCGGGTGTAAGCGGTCGTCGGCCCCCGGCACTTGCACGTAGCCTTCGCGCATCACCGCGGCGATTAGCGACTTCCGCGGCAGCGACAACTTCGCCAGCACATGCTCTGTCGCCTTCGCGCCCGGCATGACATCCAACTCCATCACACTGATGTTGCCGGTCGCCAGGCTCATCCGAGAAACAACGATACCCGTGTTCAAAAAGCCCAAAATCTGCTTGGCGATCACATCGCGCGGGCTGACGGCCATATCGATGCCCAGGTTCGAAACGATCTGCGCATAGTCAGGGCGGTCGATGGTACACATCGCTCGCGGCGTGCCGATTTGTTTCGCCTCGACGCAGGCCATGATGTTGCTTTCATCATCGCCCGTACAGGCGACGAAAATGTCGGCGCTGCCAACCCGTTCTTCCTCCAGGACAGCCTTGCGCGTTGCATCGACTTGAACCACGGTGATGTGGTTCAACGTGTTGGCCAGATACTCGCAACGCTCGGCTTCGCGGTCCATCATCAATACGCCGAAGCGATTCCCGTCGAGCGCGCGGGCCAGGTGGTATCCCGTCTCTCCGCCGCCAGCGATGACGACGCCGATCTTCGGTTCATGCGCGCTGCGAAAGCGGTCTTTCACTTCGTCAATATCTTCCCGCCGCCCGATCAGCGTCACGGTGTCATCAACGGCAATTTCGTCCGTGGCCCCGGCGATCCACGTCCGCCCCTCGCGAGAAATCGACCCTAACCGCACGCCGCGCGGCAGATCGAGTGTCTTCAGCGGTTTGCCGACCGCTTCGGTTCTATCGCGGATCTCAATCTCTTGAACTTCCAACTGCCCGCGGGCGAAATTTTCCAGCGTGACCGATCCCGGGTTGCGAATGCTGCGGGCCATTTCCATCGCGGCGAGGTGTTCCAGGCTCAACAGGCGATCGACCTGAAAGTGGCGTTGGTAGTCGAACGTGCTCAAATCATGAAACACGCGGCCGTACACCCGGGCGACCGACCGCCGGGCACCCATCGCCTTGGCCATGCTGGCCCCGATCAGATTGACTTCATCAATGCCGGATACTGCGAGACAAATATCACACGTACCAGCACCTGCCTGAAACAGCACGCTCGACTCGCTGCCCGAACCAACGATTCCTTTCACATCGAGCTCGGCATTGATGCGGCGGACCCGTTCGGGGTCGAGATCGATCACGGTCACACTATGCCGCTGCCGGCACAGCAAGTCGGCGACCCAGGTACCGACCGTACCGGCTCCTATCACCACGATTCGCATCGTTAGCTTCCCTTCGCCTTGCCGCCCTTGGTGTTCAGCAGATCGTCCGCGATGCGCAGTTCCTCAATCACCTGTCCTTCACCCACGGTTTGATCCAAGATTCGGGGTACATCGTCAACCGTCACGCCGCCGTACCAAACTTCCTGCGGATAAATCACCACGGTCGGCCCCAGTTCGCATTGGTCCAAACACCCCGCCCCGTTCGCCCGCACTAACGGTTTCAAGCCTCGCTTTTCAATCTCCTTCTTGAACGCGGCGCGAAGCAGACCGTTTCCCGCGGGGTCACAGCACCCGCGTGAGTGGCCGTCTTCTCGACGATTGCCGCAGACAAAGATGTGATGGGTAAACTTGGGCATGGCTCACTGGCGGCTGCGGGAAATGAAAGTGAGAAATTGTATGTTGGGCAGCGGCCAACTCCAAGGGCGACGCCGGCGGACACGCGGAAGGCCTTCTATGGCGACGTAAAGAAGCGCTCGTCGAGTTTCCTCTGTCCCTGCCGGGCGTAGTAATTGACGAGGTACCGCTGCAACTGGTGAGGGCGAAGCCGGCGGTTGGTCCAAGCCGCGTAGGCGGTTTCATGATCGCGACGCAATTGTTGCCTCTGCGCGATCTGTTCCGCCGAGACGCCAGCGGCGCGAAGCTGCTCGGTTGTGCGGGGATCAAACGCGGAGCGCGATGCCAAAAACTGCTCCGCGCTGCCATCTGCGATTTCATCAAGCGTTTCCACCACCGCGGCTGCCTTCGCGGCCGAGACTAAATCCATATGCTCACTCACTCCGCTGGCATTGGCGATCGCCCTTTTCAACCAGGGCTTATCCTCGGCCATTGCGACCAGTTTTTGGCGCAACGCTTGAGCGGCATCGGGCGATTGGTGCAATGTCGCGTCGCGCATTTGCTGGGCAAAGTGGTCGTAAATCGCCTCCTCAACCGCGCGGCCCGGATCGTACATCGGCCGCCGCATCCCGATAATCTTCATCTCACTAGAAAACAACGCCGCGGTAGGCGAGACGAAGTTCTTTCCAATCGACAGCCCCAGCGATTGCAAGTTCGCCTGCGTGTTGCCCGGAGCGGGTTGCTCAACGATCGGAAAAAACTCTGAAGGCGGCTGGCCACTTCGCAGCGCACAGATCAACAGAAATCCTGCACAGTAAGTGTGTATCTTTTTCCCCTGCAAGTCGCCTTCACGGTACTGGGCGACGCGCGATGTATTGAAATTCAAATCGAACTGCGTGGGGTTGCCGATCATCGACCGGGCCGTCTCCGACATCGCCTTGGACACGGCGGCATCGGGATGCCTGGTGAAAAAGTAATGCAGCGTGTCGAGCGTGTAGGTGTCTACGTTGGTGACGGGAATCGTCGCGCCACGCTCGGGCAAATCGACGATCACGAAACGGCGAATACCATGTTCGTCGGTGTCGGTTGTCACCACGCCGACATGCGTGAACAGGCCCGGCGAAAGATCAGTAAAACGGTTGTAGGGCGAAGGGTTACGCATCAGGAACCAATCCCCTTCTTTCACCCGGTGGCCGAAAAACTTGTAGCTGTCGCCCGTGATGCCCGAGGAAATTCGTTCGTCCAGCCACGCGAGCAGCGTCTGATGTTGCTCGAGGTTTGTCGACGACAACTCTTCGGTTTCAATCTGCACCAACCGGTCGCGAAGTTGTTTCGCAGTGATCGCGGGCTGCGGCAGGTCCTTTGCCTGCCTTGGGTGCGGGTCTTGCGGAAGCCCGAGGCGTTCGATGCACTGTGCCGCCATCAACGTGAGCGACGGACTCGTTTTTTCATCCAGCGCCAGCCGGGCGACTGCCGGCAATAGGTCGCTCTCTTGTGAAACGGCAATCAGGATCAACACTTTGGCTTTGGTGAAACTGTCCGCCGGTTCGGCGGGGCTTTCGGCCGGCGGATCTTCTAGCAACACCGACATCACGCCCGCGCCGATGCCCGATTTGTGATCGATGAGCAGTTCGATCAGCTCCAATCGCCCTTTCCGATCGCGGGCATTCAGGTGCGCGGCGCGGCTAACCGCATCGCGAAGCACGTAACGCGTCCGCCCTGATAGATCGATCAACGTCGTTGTGGCGCTAAGAAATTGGCGAATCGCATTGCGCTGCTGCTGGTCGGGTTCGATCGTGGTCAACTCTGTGCGTAAGGCGAGCGTGCGGCGGAGCGCCGTGTCGACATCGCGCTTTGCCTCTAGCAATTGGCGAACAACCTCGGTCGCCCGATTTCCGTCTTGGCCGATGTTCTGAAACGTGAGGTCGCCGCACGCTTGATGAAACTTGTCCGCCGACCGAATTAAGTCGGCCGTTGTTACTTGCGTGAGGTCGGTCAGTCGCGTCGGCGAACTCGCCAGCACGGAATTCAATTCGGCTTCGACCGCATGCGCTTCCACCGCCAGAGCGGCCGCCGTCAGCGACCCCAGTAAAAGCGACAATTGGACGCAAAAGCGGCGCAAGCGCAAGGCACAATCGCACTTCGTGTTCTGATGGACTTTGGGCACGGCAAGGCTCGGTTTTTCACTCGGTTCGCCCCAGCCACGTATCTTACCCACCCGTGGCGGATTGGATTCGATTCTCGCGTTGGACTGGATCGAAGATTTGCTGAAGCGCCATCATTTTGATCCGAAGTGCATGTCAATCTGACAGATCTGGGATCGAGATTGCTCGCCGAAGGCGCGGTGGCTAGTACGCTTCAATTGCAGTAAACCGTTTTTCTGAAACAACTTGCGATTTTTC
>CALBTA010000388.1 GCA_937967755.1 uncultured Planctomycetaceae bacterium
CCGGAACCATGATGCCCTGCGTTTGTTTTCGCATCAAAATGGCAGCGTCGATTAACATTCATCCAAAGCTCCTTGCGCAAAAACGCATAACAGGGTACGCAAATACAGTATTCATGCGTTCATTATATCGATTCGAGGTTCCATGTCAAGCAAGTGGTACACTTTTCTGAGCGGATTCTTGAAAAAACTTCGATATCCCGGGATTTGAAGCGAATTCCCCGTACTTTCAACCGCCAACGTGCGGCGGCGACCGGTTAAAATGGAGCGTTCGGCTTGGCTTGTTCTCGGTTGTGTACGGACCTGGAGTCCGTTCGACGACATCTCGGCAAACTTCGACCGCCATGCACTCACCAGATGTTCCCGGCACCACTGAAACCTCCGCCGCCGTCGAGCGGAGTGATCGGGTGCGCGCGGTCGTTGATGAGTTTCTTCGCCGGCGGGCGGAAGGGAATGGTGTTTCTCAAGAGGCGCTCTTGGAGGAGCATTCCAATCTGCTACCGGAACTGGCGGATGAACTGCGGAAGTTGGCGTTGATCGACGGCGCTCGGGCGCAGCAAGATGATCCGCTCGATTCCGCCAGCGCGACGGCCGTCGACGAGCACGCAACGGCCCTTTACATCCGCTGCCCTCATTGCCACCAGGCGGTGCGGGGTGATTTGGATCTGACGGTCAACGAACTCCATTGTCCCAAGTGCGAGAAGCAGTTCAGCCTGATTGATCGGCAGAGAACGGCGCAGCAGATGCGCGTCGGGCGATTCGAACTGATCGACCAGCTTGGCATGGGTTCGTTCGGCACGGTTTGGCGGGCGCGGGATGAGCAGCTTGGCCGTGAGGTCGCGGTAAAAATTCCGCGACGGAAACAACTCGACCCGCTAGAGATCGAAGAGGTGATGCGCGAAGCACGCGTCACGGCGAAGCTGAACCACCCTCACATTGTGCGGGTGCACCAGGTAGGGCGGGAAGACGATACGATCTACATCGTCAGTAACCTTATCAAGGGCCTGCCGCTGCACGAGGCCCACGACCGCAAGCCGCTTTCGTTTGAACAGACGGCCCGCCTGTGCCAGAAGGTGGCGACCGCCTTGCACCACGCTCACGGGCAAGGGGTGATTCACCGCGACTTGAAGCCGGCCAACATTATGATCGACGAGCGGGGCGAACCGCACCTGACCGACTTCGGCCTGGCGAAGCAGGTGACCGATGAGATTTCAATGACGCTCGACGGGCATATTCTGGGCACGCCCGCCTACATGTCGCCCGAACAGGCCCGCGGCGATGCCAGCACATGCAGCCAGGCGAGCGATGTCTACTCGCTGGGCGTGATTCTGTACGAACTGCTGACCGACGAGCTGCCCTTCCGCGGCAACATGAACATGATCGTGCAGCAAGTCTTGAACGACGACCCGCCCCCACCGAGACATTTGAACAGCTATGTCCCCCGCGACCTGGAGACGATCTGCCTGAAGTGCCTGGAGAAAGACCCGGGCAAGCGTTACGAATCGGCGATGGAAGTGGCCGAAGAGATGGGGCGTTACTTGATCAACCAACCAATCCACGCCCGGCCGGTTTCGTCGGCCGAGCGGCTTTGGCGGTTCGCGCAGCGGCGGCCGGCACTGGCTTCGATGCTGGCGATTACTTCGACGCTGATTCTGTTCCTGGCCGGGTTCATGACCTGGTCATACTTGCACGAACGCGAAATGACGGCCGAGCTGACAAACTCTTTGAACCGGCAGGAGGAACTGAACCTGCGGTTGCGGAAACTGCTGGAATTCGTCCACAACGGCGAGAAGGTAGGGCGGTTTGAACGAGCCGTCGAGACCGCCGCTGCCGACCCGGCGCTGCAAACCGCCCTGACCGAAGCCTGCGGTGACGACGACCTAACATCGCTGCGCGACCTGTTGGCCGGAATCGATGCCGAAGAGCAGGCCGGCCTGGCGCTGTGGCGGCAGCGGCGGATGCAATTGGTTGATCACTCGTCACGGGCGTCGCTGCAATCGTGGATCGATGCCAAGTACGCCGAGTACGATCGCACGGACGAAGATAAAACGCCACGCGAAGTGTTCGCCTGGTTCGTGCAGTGCCCGCACGGCATTCAGCTTGCCCGCGGCCCGCTGGGCGAAGGCAACGTCGGCAACTGTTACGCCTGGCGGACCTACTTTCACGGTGGCGACGAAGACTACGCCGATTTGCGAACGTACCTCGCCGGCAATTCAAACAATCGCCCCCGCCTGACGCGGACGATGGTTTCTTCAGCGTTCAAAACGAAAGAGACCAATCAATGGGTCGTCGCCATCACCACCCCGGTCCTCGACGCCGATCACCCCGAAAACTTCCTCGGCGTGGTAGGGGTGTTTTTGTATGTGAATCCGAAGGAGTGACGATCGCTTGTAGGAGATGGATTGGAAAGCCCTGGCTGGCGTGCGCGCGACGGGATGTTACCATGAATTGAATTGCATTTAACTCGCCTTCGTGTCGGCAATTATTTTCGAGGGACAGGGTATTGGCTGGAATACTGTTGGGGGCCCGGAGTTTACTATGCCCATTCACGATCACATCGCCGAGTTAGCCGATTTAGATGTCACTGCCAAGAACGTTGGCTTTTCAGAAGCTCAGAGCATCAATCGCACCTTATTGAAGAAGTTTTTCCCCAATGTCAAACGAGCCACTGGCGACTGGGTCTACAACGGCTATCGTTGGCATGCTTACTCATTCAAGCATGAAATCGCTAAGACTGGTGACGCGGCAATGGAAAACTACCGTGAGCGCCATGTCATGCCGTTTTACGCGTACTTTGAGTTTGACGATGTCTTGCTGGACTGTCTTGCCGATCAGTACCCCGACATCCGTACTCTAGACAACGATATCTACATTTTTCCGCATCGGGTCAATTGGCTTTTTGTAACTACACATGAAGCATCCATGGGGTTGGGCCCGTATTTCGCGCTTCCTAGCGCATAGATTCGCGCAAACCCCTCCAGGTCTACGGGCATTTTGCGAAGTCAATTAGCCGCTCGCCGATAAGTTCGTTACCTTCTTCCAAATACAACTCCCCCAGTTCTGCGACGCCGTGGCGACTGCCGCCGGCGGTGGCGAGGAACGCTTGGCGAGCTTCTACGGTGTGCGGCAACATCGCTGCGCAAATTGTGTGTGCGACCAGCAGCGCAACCACAATGGAAAGAAACACCATCACTTCCGTGCCGAACGCCAGGTGCCGCAGCCAGGG
>CALBTA010000389.1 GCA_937967755.1 uncultured Planctomycetaceae bacterium
CCAGCCTTCGTCGCTGTTCGACTGCGCAAAAGGCAGACATCAAGAGGTTCACGACGGGCTGTTGAACCGCTCTGGCGGCAAAGAAAACCCGTACCTGATTCACCAAGAGCTTGGCCGCACCATGACCGAAAGTGCGACCGTGGTACGGCACAACGACAAGATGGAAGCCGCATATGAAAAGGTCGTCGAGTACGAGGAGCGCGCCCGAAACTGTTCGCTTTCCGATACCGGCAACTGGACGAACCAAAACGTCGTCTTCACCAAGGCGCTGCTCGATATGTTCCCGCTGGCGAAGACCATTCTGAAAGGTGCCATCGCCCGCGACGAGTGCCGGGGCGCACACTTCAAACCAGCGTTTGACCTGCCCGGCATCGAAGCCGACGACCCGGCCGAGCGCCGCCGCCTCGCCGAACGGTGGTGCGATGAGTTCGAGCAGCGCAACGACCGGTTCCTAAAATCGACCATCGCCACGCTCGAAGAGGGCGAGCCGCAGCTTACCTACGAAGACGTCAACACCGAAAGCATCCCGCCCCGGCCGCGCCTGTACGGGCTGGTGGGAGCGGACATTATTGAACAGGTATGGAAAGAGCGGCAAGGGGAAGGCGGTGTGGTCGGTTCCAATAAGGTGGCGGAAGAAAAAGTAACGGCCGGCACGTAACCTCCGCGTTTGCGAGAAGACGCCGCCAAGATATTAGAGTACGCACATATGACAACTAACAACGGCCAAGCCCCACGAGATTCCTTCAACGTCCGCATCCTGCGTCAGGACGGCCCGGGCCAGTCCAGCTACTGGCAGCGGTTTCGCGTGCCGTACGAGAAGGACATGAACGTGATCAGCGTCCTGCAGAAGATCGCGGCCATGGCCGAAACCTCCGACGGTGAGCAGGTCGCTCCTGTCGCCTGGGATTGCAATTGCCTGGAAGAAGTTTGCGGTGCCTGCACGATGTTGGTCAACGGGAAGACCCGGCAATCTTGTTCGGCGTTGGTCGACCGTTTGCTGGAAGAACAACCGCAGCAAATCGAACTGCGCCCGATGACTCGGTTTCCGGTCTTGCGCGATTTGTGTGTCGATCGCAGTAGGCTGTTCCGCGCGCTCGAGAAAACGAAGTCTTGGATCCCCGTCGATGGGTACTACGACATGGGCCCGGGCCCCAAGCAATCGCAAGACGAACAAGAAGATCGTTACCCGTTGAGCGAGTGCATGAGTTGCGGCTGCTGCCTGGAAGCCTGCCCGCAGTACGCCAAGGTCGAATCGACGCAAGCCCCCGGTGAAAGCGACGAAGCCTTCGAGCAGCGAAAGAACGCAGAACATGACCGCAACTTCGTCGGCGCGCACGCCATCAATCAAGTCGTTCTCTTCAACACGCACCCCACAGGCGCGATGAATGCCGACGAGCGTACCGACGCCCTCATGGCCGAAGGGGGCATTCAAGATTGCGGCAACGCCCAAAACTGCGTCGCCGTTTGCCCGAAGGAAATCCCGCTCACCACCTCCATCGCCCGGGCCGGCCGCGCGGCGACGATTCGTTCCATCAAAAAGTGGTTCGGCGGCTAGCAGCGGTTCACAAGTTCTCTCAAGTAGCAGAAGTCGTGAGACGTCTGGCTAGTGGCCCATCCAAGCAGCCCCAAGAAACGAAAAAGGGGGTCTCTGACGTGCCAACAACATGTTGGCGAGATGTGACAGCCAGGGGCAAGGCAACTGGCACACCGAAATTTACGTCAGAGACCCCACGGGCCAGCTTTGGTTGTGTCCCTTTCGGAACGACATAGAACAACAGCAAGCACCGTGCCGAACCCCCGACGCAGTCCACGAATTCGCTGGCAGTAATCGCGTAACCCATTGGCATGAAACGACTTGCGAATACCCACTTTCCTGCTAGCAGCGGCCTTTTGGGCCTGCTGCTGTGTGTTGCAGAACCGTACAACCCGGGCCAACTTGAGCACGATTCTGCAACCCCCGGCTGGCGCACTCAGTCTCGCGCTGTTAAAGAAGAGGGTGCGACTCGTGCCACGTTGCCGTCGTCCACCGTTAGCCCGCGTCACGAAGCGATACTTGAATACCCGCATTCGGCTGCAACGCAGACTTGCTCTTAGGAACCCGGCGGGTCGAATTCGTCGGCCATGGCGAGGCGGTCGCCGATGGCGGGGTGGTCGTCGAACAGGATTACCTCCAGCCAGTGCGGGTTGGGGTCGGCCTTGTTGAGTTTGGCCAGTTTGGAAAACGCTCCGCGGTAGGCGTCGGGTTGGCCTGTCCGCTTGAGGGCGTAGCGGTCGCATTGGCGTTCGAAATGCCGCATCACGGCGCAGTGCAGCGGGCCGGTCAACTTTCCCAGCACAAACAGAAACAGCAACAAGTAAGCGACCGCGTAAACCGGCAGCGGCCCGGCCGACGGGGCGTAGTCAGCCCCCAGCCACCAAGAAAGCACAACCTGACAAAGTAGAAATGAAACCAGCGTATAGGGGATGCTCATCAGCAGCATCTTCCAAATGTGCCCGTGCACGTGATGCCCAATTTCGTGGGCCATGACCACTTTGATTTCGTCGGTCGAGAAATTGTCGAGCAGCGTATCGCCCAGCAGCACCCTGCGCGTTCGCCCCAGCCCAGCGAGCATGGCGTTCGCCTTCTTCGTATCGGCCGAAAGCAGCAGGCGGTACGTCCCCTCGATCGTCAAGCCGGTTCCCTCGGCGAGCTGCGATAATTCGTTCTGCAACTGGTCGTCGTCGAGGGCTTCGTACTTCACCAACAACGGAACAATCAATACGGGCGCGATGAAGCCGATCAGCACGGCCACGACGAACGCGGCGCCGGCGGCCCAGGTCCACCACAGGTTGCCGGTCAGCCAAATCAACAGGTACAACCCGCCGATCAAAATCAAATTCGCCACCGTCGCGAGCGAAATCGATTTCAGGTATTGCGTCAGCCAGCGCAGGCGGGTTTGGTTGCTCAGGTCGAAGCGGTGTTCCACAACGTAGCCGCGGTAGTAAGACAAGCTAAACGACACCGCCGCGTGCAGGGCGATGTAGATTAGCAGAAACACCGAAAGCCGCAGCAATACCGTGAAGATTCCCTCACCGGCCAGATAGGGCAGTTGCTGTAGCCAAACGTCAAGCGGCCTAGCCAGCAGCAGTGCGAACAGCGTCAAGAACACGAAGTCCAACGCCATATCGACGAGGGCCAGACGCAAAGTCACCCGGCCGTACTCTTCGGCTTCGGCCAGTTGCT
>CALBTA010000390.1 GCA_937967755.1 uncultured Planctomycetaceae bacterium
ACGACGGCAAGCCGCGCGCTGAACTGTTCGTCAAAGACGGGCTGCACCTCAGCGACGCAGGCTATCAAATCTGGAGCGACCTGGTTCGGCCGCATCTAGCGGCGGACGATGCTGAGTAGCATTTCGAACAAGTTCAGTGTTTTACGGTGGCTGAAAGCCCCCGCTACGATCGTTGGCTATGCCGCTTTTTGGGCGTTGGGTTTGGTAATTTCCACGTCGCGGACTTTCTTGCCCCAAAGGGTGAGGATGTCGTCAAACATGCGGTCGCGGCGGGGGGACGACTGCACCTCAAAGCCAGCTTTCTCCAGCAGTTTGCCGAGCGTCTCACCCGTGTAAAGGAACGTGTGGTAGCCGTGGCGGAAACCGTTCCAGGCTTGCCCGTGCCGCTTGTAGGCGGGGCCGCCGAACTTTGGCACGTTGATGAACACCACCCCGCCGATCCGCAGGGCCGCGTTGACCCGCTGCAGAACTTCCGTCGGGCTGTGTACGTGCTCAACGACCGAATCCATCGTGACGACATCGAATTCGCCTTGGGGAATGTCGGCCTCTTCGAAGGTCGATTCGATGATCGGGAAGCCCATCTCGCGAATTTTTTGTGCGGAAACCGGCGAAGGATCAAGCCCGACGCAGGCGTAATGCTTCTTCGCCACTTCCATCAATTCACCTAGGCCGCAACCGACGTCGAGCAGCTTGCCGCTGGGAACTACCCGGCGGGTTTGCCGCACCAGGCGTGATTGCTTCGTTCCGAAGATGGCGAAGCGGATCGGCTCCCAGATGTTTTTCAGCCAGCGGCGGCGGCGGTACCATTTCCGCTCGCTCGTCCACCATTCCCCTTGGGCGGGAAGCTGGTCCGCCGTGGGGACCGGGTGAAGCATCACCAACTCGCAACCGCGGCACTTGTAAACGGCGATCGGCACACTCGCCGGGTTCCAAAAATTCCCGACCTCCCAAGCGTGCAGTTCGTCGAACTGGGTGCCTTCGCAAAGGTCACAGCAAACTCCATCGTCGTGAGGGTGTCGAGTATCCATGATTCGTTCCTTTTTGGGCAAAGAGCGGCAAGGCGCTAGCCGCCGGTGGGTAAGTGGTGATTAGGTGAATGGTGAGCGGCGCTGGCCGCCGGTAAGTTGCTATTTACCCACGGCTAGCGCCCTGCGGCTCAGGCTGACTTCTTGAATTCTCCGGCGTGAAGGCGTTGGTAAATCGGGCAGCGGTTGATCAGTTCCTGGTGGGTGCCGATGTCCTGGATTCGGCCATCATTCATGACGAGGATGCGGTCGGCGATTTGCAACGTGCTGAGGCGATGCGTGATGATCAACGCCGTTCGCCCGACGGCGAAATCCTTCAGCACCTGATGCACGTTGTGCTCGCTTTCGATATCGACGGCGCTGGTCGCTTCATCGAGGATCAGAATATCGGGGTCGCGCAAGATCGCCCGGGCGAGGGCAATTTTCTGCCGCTGCCCGCCGGAAAGTTTGCCGCCGCGCGAGCCGACGGCTGTTTCGTACCCAGCGGGCTGGTTCATGATGAACGGGTGGGCATCGGCGCGCTTCGCGGCTTCGTGAATCTGCTCGTCGGTCGCGTCGGGCGATCCATAACGAATGTTGCCGGCGATCGTGTCGTCGAACAACAACGTTTGCTGCGACACCAAAGCGATACGTCGGCGCAGATCGTTCAGCGACATCTCGCGCAGATCGACGCCGTCGATCCGCACGCTGCCAGCGGCCGGGTCGTAGAAACGCGGAACCAGATTCGCCAGCGTACTTTTGCCGCACCCGTTCGGCCCGACGATGGCGAGCGTTTCACCGTGAGGAATCGTCAGGCTGATCTCGCGGAGGATGTTACTGCCTTCGTTGTAAGCGAAGGAAACGTTATCGAACGCCAGTTCCCGGTGCGGTCGGGCAACCGGCTGGGGCGATGGCGGGTCCTGGATGGTCGGCGGCCGATCCAACACGGCGAAAATTCGATCCGCCGCGGGAATGCCCGGCTGCACAAGCTTGAACGCGGTTGCCAGCTTGCGGGCCGGGTCGGACATGCCAATCAGCATGGCGAAAAACCCGAACATCATTTCAGGGCTGAACGGGCGGTTGCTGATCCGCACACCGAACAGGTGCGTTTGTTGTTCCAAAACAAGATACGCGCCGGCGACGAGCGCCAGGCAAGGCACGGCGCTGCCGGTGGTTTCGCTGCTGGGATTAAAGAGCGAGCTATAGGCGGCAATGCGCATCGACTTGCGAAAGAACGCGGTCAGCCGACTCTCGAATCGCGACTTTTCGTGTTCTTCCATCGTAAACGCCTTCACGGTTTGCACCCCCTGCAGCGACTGCACTAGGCTGCCGACCAGATGCGACATTTCTTCCAACGCCCGGCGGTTGGCCCGTTTGATGGAACCTGACAACTTGCGAATCGCCAGCCCCGCCAGCGGTGCGACCACCACCGAGACCAGTAACAACCGCCAGCTAATCAGGCTCGCGCCAACAAGGCAGGCAAGAATCTTCAGCGGCTCGACCGTCGCATTTCCCAGCAAAAACCGCAAAGACAACAGCAAGGTGTTCATGTCGTAGGGAAATAGGCTGGTCAGTTCGCCAGCGCTAGTGTTGCCCAGTTGTCCCTGGTCCATTTGCAATGTTTGCGCGAAGTATCGCTGACGCACGTTCATCATCGCCCGGCGGATGGCCCGTTCGACCAAGATGGTGTTGCCCATGAAGAACAGAGTCTTCAGCATCGTCAGGCCGATCAGCACGCCCACGACGACCAGCAACGTTTGGTAAGCGCCGGTCGGCAACCAGCGAGCGACGTATGGCCGCAGCTTCAGGCGGCCCGCCAGGGCGTAGGCTTCGGCCTGCCGGCGATCGACCAAACGCGATTCCTCCGCCGCGTTGGCTCTCGTCACTCTATTAGCTTGCAGCGCTGCCAGTTTGCCTTCGATCTCGGCGATGTTGGCCCGGCACCCGGCAATTTCTTTGTCCAAAGCGACCAGGACCGAATCGCCGTGAAAAATTACGCGGACCAGCGGCAGCAGCGCGCCGATGTTCGCTCCCCAAGTAATTCCGACCAGCACGCTGCAGAGCAAAGCCGCGCCCAGCGTCCAGCGGAACCCAAAGCAGAGTCGAATGGCCCGCCAGTAATTGGTCATCGAAGACACCGTCCGTGGTGATTTTCACGCCGCCGCAACTTGCGAAGGCGCAGAGCGAGCGAAATTCCTATTCGCGCTGGCGTAGTTTAGCAAACGCCCCGCCAGCCTCCAAGCCCGCGATAGGCTAGCGGTGCAGACATACCGTTGTGGCTCTCACAATGTAGCGATGCGGCGCAAGCCGCCCGATGAGTCGCACCGGGTCGCATCCAATTAACCGGAGGGCTGGCGCCCTGCCGCTACCAGGGGTCGCGCCGTGCGTTGCTGGCTGGCGCAGCTAGCACCGCTCATTCCCGATGTTTCGCAGCGATTCGATCGGTTCGCCCAAGTCGTCCGGCCGTGAGGAGCACCCGACATCGGCAAACAACGCCCGCAGTTCTTCGCGGTGCTGGCCGGTCGCCGTGTGAATGACGACCGCCTGATTCTTTCCGGCGCTTTGCACCTTCTTGACACCGTGGCCGAACCCTTTGAGGCGCTTACGGGTCTGCGATGCGCTGAGGTTCACGTAAAGATGCGCGCCTTTGGCGTCGGGCATATCTGTTGGTAGCGTTGGATTGAGGGTGATTCGACGGCCTTGAAAGCCGGTCGCAGGCGCTAACTAACCTTCGTCAGCCTGGTGACGCGACCGCCGGCGACCCATTCGGCGACGATGATGTTGCCGTCGGCGTCGAAACAGGCGTCGTGCGGGTGAATGAATTTGCCTTCGATCCACTTGCCGCTGTCGCCGCGAATGTTCTTCTGCGTGGTCACCCGCTTCACATCGTCGCCCAGCCGCGCGACCACCTCGTTCTTTTCATTCAGAATGGAAACGCGGGCGTGAAGTTCAGGAATGACCATCAGATTGTTGTGAATATCTGCGTTCGCGGGCAAGCCGAAACCGGTCTGGGTTGAAATATGCTTGCCTTCGAGCGTGAGGTATTGCACGGTGTGGTGCGCGCGATCGGTGACGACCAGCGTTGGCTCGCCTTCGCCCCGCTTGTCGACCCACAAGCCGTGTGGCAAGTTGAACTTCCCTTCGCCCCGGCCGACACCCCCGAAAGACGATTTATAGTTGCCGTCCTTGTCGTATCGGTGGATCAAATACGTGCCGTACCCATCAACAAGAAAAAAATCACCGTCGTCCAGGAAGGCAAAGTTCGTCGGCAAGAAGCGATTGCGGCCCCAACCGGGCGAGGGCTTCTCTTCATTCTTTGCATACGCGCCGCATTCGACCGGTGCGTACTTCTGCCAAATGACGTTTCCTTCGAGATCGAGTTTGGCAAAGGTTTTCAGGTCCAGGTAAGCCGCAACGTATAAGAATTCTTCACCGCCCTCTTCGCGAACTTCGATGCCGTGCCCGCCGCCTTGAAATTGCTGCCCAAACGCCCGGACGAATTTTCCCTCGGGGTCGAAGACGAAAATCGACGGGTGTTCCTTCTTGTTCTTGTTGCCTTCATGAATGACGTAGAGATTGCCGGCTTTGTCGAACGCGACGTTGTGGGTTGTCTGCCACGAATACTCCGAAGGCAGTTTCGGCCAATGGTGTTCCACGCGAAATTTGTGCTCGCCTTCGCCGACAATCAGTTCATCGCTGGCCTTTGACGCCGTCACAATGGCCGGGGCTGCGACCGCCGCAATAGTGGTCGCGGCGCTCGTGGCGAGAAATCGACGGCGAGAGAAAGCGTTGGACATCGTCATGGCGGGCTCCAGAAATTATCGGTGGTGTGTTCTAACTACGGGGCGAGCATGATTTTAGACACCACGAGATCAAAACGCGAACAGCCTAGATGAACGCCGAAGCATGAGCGTGCTCCAGCCACGGGACAACCGCGGCAGGACGGCCTGCAAAGTTGTCGTCATTCTGGACATCGCCCGATGGATATGCGAGGATACTCGCTGCGGCGACACATTCGTGTCCGCACAGCGAGCCGGTATCGGCTGGCGTTACACGCTTTTCTGATCGATGGGAATTCTGATGCGAACGTTACGCCCTGGGGGCCAACGGGGTTTTACGCTTGTTGAACTGTTGGTTGTGATCGCCATCATCGGCATTCTAGTAGCCTTGCTTTTGCCCGCCGTTCAATCCGCGCGAAAGTCTGCCCGCCGGATGGAATGCAGCAACAACCTGAAGCAGATCGGCCTTGGGCTGCGCGGGTACACAACGTTGCACGGGCAGTTTCCACCCGGTTTCATCGACGACAGCGGTTCGACGGAGTCGTGGGGTTGGA
>CALBTA010000391.1 GCA_937967755.1 uncultured Planctomycetaceae bacterium
AGGAACCAGTGGAAGTTGTTGGTGATCTCTTGATTACGCGAGCCGGGCAAGATTGTTACCAACTTGCTGGTCGGCGATTGCTGGTCGGCGATGAACGCTTCATCGAGTTGCTGTTGCTGAAGTTGATCGAAGAACGGGTGTCCCACATGCGTGGCATTGACGCCGCGCTCGATGAACCATTGTTGCTCAAACGGCAGTTTAACCAGGGCGTGGTCGACCAGGCGTCGCATTTTTTTCACCCGCCAGCCGGCCCAAGCCCAAAGTTGCGGCACGCCGTAATAGAAAACCGGAATGCCGTGCGCCTTGGCCCGCCGGGCGATCCACCAGTTGAAACCGGGAAAGTCGATCATCACCACGGCGTCGGGGCGATGGTGGCGGAAGTAACGGTCGGCCTGCGATGCCAGGTTCCAAAACCGCGGCAGGTGCATCACCGCGCGGCCGAGCATCATCACGGCCAGTTCGGTCAAGTCTTCGTGCAGATCGCAACCGGCCGCTTGCATCAGCGGGCCGCCGTAGCCGACGCAGTTCACGTTCGGGTCGCGCGCTTGCAACTGGCGAATTAAATTCGCTCCATGCAAGTCGCCACTCGGTTCGCCGACTGAGAAGAAGATTTTCATATTCGTAGGATGGGATTGTATCCCGTCCTGGACAATTACCATCGCAAGTATTGCAGCGTTGCGGGAAAGGGTGTCCCGAAGGCAGACTTGGTTAGCTATTGGTGGACGGGTTACAAACCCGTCCTACTTCAGGGGTGAGAGTATCGCAAAACCGCGTAGCACCAGCCAGTGCAATCGGGGCAGTGCTATCACTGGTCTAGGCAAATAAAAAGGCGGCGCGCCGATGCGATGGCGCGCTGCCTTGTGTGGGTTCGGAATTTTTGCCAATTCCGCTACTTGCTATTCTGTCTCTTCGGCTGGCTTCTTTTCGTAGCCTTTGTCGAACGCTTTGTCGGTGAAGAACAAGGCGATCTTATCTTCCGCTTTGTTGCCTTTGCCCAGGCAACCCGGGCAGCAAACGGCGACGGTCACACCGGAAGCGTCAACGGTCTTGTCGTCTTTGTGAGCGCGGCCGGTTAGCGGACAAGCCTTCTGCGTGTACTGGCCGGTGGCAACCAGTTGGTGGTTAGCCTTGGCGGCGAACTTTTCAGTATTGTTCGCGAACGCCGTAGGGCAGCCGGGGCAGCACATGTAAATCTTGCCGTCCTTATGATCCACAGTGACATCAGCCTTGGCAGCCTTACCGGAGACCGGGCAGGTGATGCCCTTGAGCGGATCGCTTTCATCGTCGGCGCGCGACGAAGTAACAAAGATCAAGCCGGCAACAGCCAACATACAAATCAAACTGCGAGCTTTCATCAAACTCTCCTTAAATACAACGGTGGGGGAATGGTTGGGGATATCGGTGGGATTTAGTGTTTCTTCCAACCCTCCATTATCAGGGGCCGAGAAACGCGTGTCAAACGTCAATTCGAAATAATCAGGCCGGGTTCTCCCTTACTGATCCCGCAATACCACCGCCGGATCCTGTCCGATGGCGACGGTGGCCGGCAGGTACGTGGCGATGAGTGCGATCAGCGGAGCGCCGATTAGCGTGGCCAGCAGCCACATCAGTGCGGTTTGCAGCGCCGAACCGCCAAAGCCGATGGCGATGCCGTAGCCGATTGCGCAACCGATCAGCCCGCCGGCCAGTCCCAACAACGCGGCCTTGCCCAGGAACAACGCGGCGATGCTATTGCTGCCTTTGCCGAGAGCGCGTAGCACGCCGATCTCGCCCTTTCGCTCGTGCACGTTGCCCCAAGCCAGCAGCCCAATCCAAACGGCCGCAATCACCACCGCCAGCGGGGCGATCACGTTGAACATCGTCACCAGGGTGCTTTCGATCTCGTCGCGTTGCTCGCCCACCTGCTGCAACGTTTGCTCGCTGTCCTGCCGTTTCTGCTCGATCAACTGCTCGTTGTGCCGCTGCTGTTCGGCGAGAATCTTCGCATGGTCGGCTTTGGTCTGTTCGATCATCGCTTCGCGGTTTTCGGCAACCAGTTTTCGCTGTTCCGCCCGGGCGATGGCGATGCTGCGGAACTCAGTGACCTTCGTGTCGGGCAGCACCTTCTCAAGCTGTTCGCGAATTTCGGCCAGCCGGTCAAACTCACACTGGCAGCCAAGCGCTAGAATCTGATTGATCTTCCCGTCCTTGTCGAGCACTTTTTGGGCGTCGTGCAATTGCATCGCGATCATGATGTCTT
>CALBTA010000392.1 GCA_937967755.1 uncultured Planctomycetaceae bacterium
TCATCGTACCAGCCCCGCGATCATCGCCCACACTGATGAAGTTGGCGTCCACGGTGGAACTACCACGAACGTCGAGCAGCGAATCGCTTTGAACCAACAGATTGCCTGTGACATTCACGTCGGCGTTGCCGAATACATTCATGGTGTTGTTGTCGCCATCCCAGCCAACCGCCAGTGTCGTGGTATCCAGGCGACCAGATCCGCTAATGTCGTAAGTGCTTCCTGTACCCGCGGCCCAATGACCTAGCCGAACACCCGCCGGACCTGTAATCGTTACGGTACCGCCGTCCTGATCAACATGGCCGTTTTGGCGCTGGTCACCGATGCTGAAGAAGTTGGCGTTGACGGTTGAATCATCGCTGATGGTCAAAATGGAATTGCGCTGCACGATCAGCGTAGTGTCAACATTCACGTCCGCATCATTCGACAGGGTCATCAGCCCCCGACCATCCCAACCTACCGCCAGAACATCATTAGTGTTGAGTACGCCGCCGGTCATTTCGTATGTGCTGGTTTCGCCACCCCAGTGGCCCAACCTCAACGAGGGAAGACCGCCGCCGCCGGTGAGGGTGATATCGCCGCCGCTTTGCTCCACCGAGCCTGAAACACCAAAGGGGTTCCCGACATCCAACCGCATTGCATCGACGTCGGCGTCGCCTTGCACTTGCAGCGTGCCGGAGCCGCGTGACTGGCCGACTTGAATAACCGTCGAATTGAAATCAGCATCGCCGCCGATGGTGAGCGTCGAGCCGCGCTGGATTTGCACGCCGCCGTTGGCGTCGACAATGGCATCACCCGAGACGTCCATATCACCGATGCCGTCCCAACCCACCGATAATGTGTTCCCAACAGTCAGCGTTCCGCTCGTCATGTTGTAGATACTGGTTTCATTCGGCCAATGCCCGAGCCGCAGTTCACCACTGACGGTGACATCGCCGCCGGTTTGCTGAACATTGCCGGATGAACCATTTCGGTCTCCGATCGAGAACGTTCCGATGTTCACCATCGAGTCGCCTTGAATCTCCATAAAGCCGTTACCGCGATCATGCCCAACACCCACAAAGTTGGATGTGAACTCTGCATCCCCGCCGATCGTCAGCGTTGAATTGCGCTGGATGAAGGTGCCTGCTGTCACGTTCACCATCGCCGTACCCGCCACATCCATATCGCCCGTTCCATCCCAGCCAATGAACAACCCTCCGTTCGAATTGAGCGTACCGCCGGACATATCGTAAACGCTGGTTTCATTGGGCCAGTGTCCGACGCGAATTTGGTTCGCAACGGTGACGGTTCCACCCGTTTGCCGAACGATGCCGGGATCTCCGTTCCGCTCGCCCAGCATGAAGAACCCATTGACTTGCAGATTGTGCGTGTCCTGAATGCGCAAGACGCCCTCGCCCAACAATCCACTACAACAAGGGACTGCCGAGTTCACGGGATCCCCGACCCCGACCCGATTCACCGTCGTCGAACCAGCACCGGCCAAAGTAACTTGCGACACCTCACCCGCGCCCGGTGCGCGTTGAATTAAAAGCTGGTCGTAGCTCGATCCGGTTCCCGTCAGCGTCAATGTTCCGTCACCTGTCTTGACCAAATTGCCCGCACCCGTCAGCGCACCGCTCAAGCCAATATTGTTACCGGCAGTGTCAAAAGTCGTGTTGCCGCCGATTCCGGTCAGCGACATATTTAGCGGGCTCGTCCAATCCGCGCTTGCAGAAACCGTTCCACCTCCGAGATTGATCTGATAGCTCGTGCTGTTCCCCGTGCCGACGTTGATGCCGCTGGAACCGAGCGTCAACGAGCCGCCGGTCATGTCGTAGGTATCAGTTCCCGCGGTTGCTCCACGATTGTCGAGGACCATTCCAGCGGCGCTGATATCTCCATCGCTGTGCGTGAATATGCCAGTGCCATCGATACCAATGTAGAGGATACCGGCTGTTTCGGTTCCGGCACCAGGAACGCCAGTAAGCGTCAACGAGCCTCCGCTCATGTTGTACGTGCTTGTTTCGGTAGGCCAGTGACCTAAACGGAATTGATTCCCCACCGTAACCGACCCGCCCGTTTGCTGGGCGTGCCCCGCGATGTTGGCGGTTTCTCCGAGAAAGAAGTTGTTTGTGATATTGAGAGCGTGCGTGTCAGCGATTCGAATCGTTGCCGTTCCTGAGCCCGCGTCGCCGATGAGAACAGTCGTGGCACTGGTCGATCCCGATCCGCCGAGAATCAGCAAATTGTTGTCGTTTGCACTGTTTCCATTATTGACGGTCAGATTTCCGATCGTGGTAACGCCCGAGAGCGTTTGGTTCGCCAATCCACCATTCTGGTTGTGACCACGAACGGTGAGGTTGCCGCCAGTTAACGACCCTGAGAAATTGGCTGGTCCACTGGGATCAAAGTCTAGCGTGAAACTACCGCTACCAATAACGGAACCGTTTCCGTGTAATGCACCGATCGCGTCGCCGTTCCCGTTGCGGTCAAACACACCGGTTCCGTTGATGGTGATTAGCGAATTGTTGATGATCCGATTGCTGGTGAGCAATTCCACGCGACCACCGTTGTTGACCGTGATATCACCTCGAATGACGCCATCGCCGCCTCCATTGGCAATCTCCACAGTACCGCCATTGACCGTGGTTAGGCCTGTATAGCTGTTATTTCCGGCCAGTCGCAGAGTTCCTGTGCCAGCTTTGGTCAAAGTCGTGCCAGCATTCAATTCACGGATCTCGCTGTTTGTTGACGAAACTAAGCGCCTCGTGGAACCATTAACTGTCCACGTCTGATTTTCGCGCAATAGCACATCAACATGAAGCGTGATGTCTGCCAGGCTATTAACCGTTATGCCGTCTCCCGGGTTCGCATGACCCAATCCAAGGAAGTGCCCTGCGCCGATGTTTGTACGGTCTCCTTCGGGTCGAATCGCATACGCTGACGTAATGGTTGAATTGAACGTAATCGAATTCGCACGGCGCTGGGTTCCGCCAGAGTTCGCGTTGTTCAGGCCGGCATAAGCAGAATTGCCTGATCCTGGCAACGGTGACACGTAATAGATGATGTCGTCGCCATTGCCTGGAACACCACCCGGCGTCCAGTTACTTGCGTCGCCCCAGGCATTGTTGCCGGAACCATCCCACGACTTGGTTGCAGACAGCGCCGTTGATGGGTCCGAAAGCGGCAACGCCAGAATCGCAATGGCGAGTCCCTTCGACATCGCACAGGTGAAGGCAGAATAAATCTCAATCAAGTAACGCTTCATCTAAATGTCTCCCAAACGCCTCGGGCCGTGGGTACGGACAATTGATCTACGGGTAGCTGCTGCGGAGCATATACGTGCAATCCGCGCTCAAAACAGGCCCAGCACTCCTACGGCGATTTAAGTCTCAGAGTAGTCGGCGACTAAAAGATTGACAACGATTTGGTTTCGCCTGATCAACGGGTCAAATCCAGTCCTATAGATGCAACCGCGAACGACACCCCCCGAAGGATGGATTGAAGGGAAAAATTGTGTAAACCTGGATTTACACTTTTGTTGAAATGGCGCGCCAAGTGTAAACCGCGTCACCCCAAAGGCAGGGGTAATGGTCGACTGAATTTTTTTGAAAATTTTTCGAGTCGACAAGAGAATTGTTGACTCGTTGAGCAGCAGGAGCCTGGTGAATGCAGATTGAATCCGCCGCCGGGGTGCGATGCCGACCACGTGCATCGCTCATCGTGGCCGCTTTGGACAATGCCCCATCTGGTTGGGCTCACTAGCAAGCCGATACACCCGCGCTATGCGGCTTTTGCTGGCGCAACTTCGCTAGGGAGAGTTGAATGTGAGGTGATCGCCAGGCGCGAAGGTAGAACCTTCGCGAGAGATAACGTCACCAACTCGCGCGGCGCAAAATTGATTGGCGAAGGGCTGGCGGGGTGTTGCAGGTATTTACCGCTTGGCGATGCGGCCCACGCTTCGGCTTCTTGGGTCAGGCAATTCAGGAGAGTTTCGGCGCGCCGGCGGTAATGTTCGATGCCTTCGCGATCGAGGTTTGCCGGGATGTGCATCCGTGGGCTCATGATGGCGCGGCAGCGGGTGTAGGGGCGCGGTAGGGCGAAGCGGTCCCAGGTTGGCATTCGCCAGGGCCGGTCGTACCCGATACCGAACACCACCAGCGGAACGCCGAGTTTCGAGGCGAGGAAGACCGGACCTTGGGCAAGTTGGCGGCGCGGGCCGCGGGGACCATCGGGCGTGATGGCAATGTTTGTGCCGTGGTCGAGCACCTTGCGGGTTAGCTCGCGCAGGGCCGCACTTCCGCCACGAAATGAAGAACCGCGTACTGATTCAAATCCCATGAAGTCGGCGGCTGACGCAAGCCAATCGGCGTCGCGATGCCGGCTGAGCAACATCGCCAGATTACAATGCCCCCGCAAATAAAACGGGGCCAAAATATTCTCATGCCAGAAGGCGTAAACGATAGGGCCGTGAAAACTAGTCTTCGCCGGATCGACCG
Source organism: uncultured Planctomycetaceae bacterium (assembly GCA_937967755.1). Taxonomy (GTDB): domain Bacteria; phylum Planctomycetota; class Planctomycetia; order Pirellulales; family Pirellulaceae; genus CALBTA01. The sequence continues at coordinate 4,482 of CALBTA010000392.1, forward strand.
ATTCGTCGTAGTACGCCGCTTGAAAGTCGAGCGTACTCATCCAACTACGGGCAAAGCTCGCAACCGCGAAGCCCGCTGTGCGACGAAGGATTGGATGGGTGAATTTCATAAAGGAAGCAGGACGGGTTTGTAGCCCGTCCACGAACTGCTGCTTTAGCCACGAACGCAATACCTCGTTGATGTAAGACGGAGTTGTACTCCATCTTGGACGCAGTGGAACTGCGTCCCACAAGTCCCGCTACACCGGCCACTGGCCGCTGAATACTTCAACGGCTGGGCCTGTTTTGTAAACGTGATTGCTGGTTTCGCACCAGTGCAATTCCAAATCGCCGCCGAGTAGGTGGTTCAGAATCCGGCGCTGCGTTCGTCCGGTCAGCACGCCAGCGACGCAAACGGCGCTGGCCCCTGTGCCGCATGCTAGCGTTTCGCCGGAGCCGCGTTCCCAGGTGCGCTGGCGAACTTCCGTGGGGGAAACCACTTCGACAAATTCTACATTAACTCGGTTGGGGAAGTGGGGATCGGTCTCGATCTTCGGCCCAATTCCCAGCACCAAATCATCCGTCGCCTCAGGCACGAAGATCACGCAGTGCGGATTGCCCATCGAAACGCAAGTGACTTCGACTGTTTGTCCGTCAATCGTCAGCGGTTGCCCAACAACGCTGCCGTTTTCCGAGTCGCTGGTCAGCGTCGTCGGAATTTCACTTGCGTTCAGGATTGGCTCTCCCATATTGACGCGAACGCGGGAGACAAGGTTGTCTTCCAGTTCCAAATCCAACGTCAACACGCCGGCCCCCGTTTCAATTTGCAGGGTTCCCTGGCGGCAAATCTCATGATCGTAAACGTACTTCGCCAGGCAACGAACGCCATTGCCGCACATTTCTGCCTCGGACCCATCGGCGTTGTACATGCGCATCTGGGCATCGGCGACTTCGCTTGGGCAGATCAGAATCAAGCCATCGCCGCCGACCCCGCGGTGCCTGTCTGCCATGGCCACGGCGAGCTGGCTGGCGTTGGAAGGGGGCGGCTGATTGAAGCAATCGACATAAACATAGTCATTGCCCGCCCCGTGCATTTTAGTGAAGTGCATGTTGGTGTTCGGTTTTCAGTCTTCAGTGCTCAGCCGGTCAAATCCAACAATCGGCCGCTGTTGCCGGTGGGGTCTTTTGATTGTGGGTTGAGCGCTTCAATGGTCTCTTCCTGTTGTTGCGAATTCTGCTCTTGTTCTTCGGCGGGGCGTTCCCACAGTCGTCGGCCGTCGGCGTCGCGCTCGCCGGTATGCTGGTCGGCGTCGGCCGCGCCGAGTCCGCCAGCCTTTTCCGATTTCTGATTCGCAGCCGTGCGCCGCACCTGGTTGGCCGCATCATTCTGGCTGCCGGAAAGCCCAGTGGTATTGCCTAGTGGTCCGAGGGGCATGGTCGTTATTCCTCATTCTACAGAAATACGGAATAGTTAGTGATGTGGCTATGGAAGGGCCGGACGGGTTACAAACCCGTCCCACTTTATCTTTGAAATTGCGGTCGGTTGGGGGCTTCGGCGGTTCCTAGTTCCTCCGAGAATAGGCGTTCGATGGTACTGTTCAGCCCAGGCAGGACGTTCCGCGTCGTGACGGGGTTATCGAGCGAACCGGTGACTTCGATCATCAGGATGCGGCGGCTGGCGTCAGCCAGCAGCGGCCAAATGATCGGAATGCGGCGCGACTCATTGCCGACAAGCGTATAGAACTTCAGGTTCACGCGGCGGTCGAAATTGACTTCGCCCGCCCCTTTCAGGCTAATCGCGTCGCCGTTGAAGACGATGCGGTCGAGGTAGATATTTTCACCGTTAATGCGAAAATCAACATCGCTGGCCGTGAACGCGGTCTTGTCGACCGGCTTCACAGACAGAATCTTCAACAGGGCTACCATCACGGGCAACTCGGAAAGCACCGCCTTGCGGAGCCAGACTTTGCCGTCACCTCGCAGAGTATCCATGCCGCGGCTGGTTCCGGTTAATCGCAATGTGGCGTTGGCCTGCCCGGTGATGTTGCGCTGCCGCGGAACATGTTCGCGGGCATACTGTGCCAAATCGGCCTGATCAAGCTGCGCCTGCAAGGTGAAATACTTGTCGCCATCGAGGGCCACATGCACGTCGCCCGAAACCGTGCCGCCCAACACGGTTGCTTGCAAGCGGCGGGGCGGTTGCCCTTGCCGCGGCTGATCGGCCCAAGCCCCGAAGGCGACGCGCTCGCGGTCAATCCAAATCGGGCCCGTCAGCCGGGTGAACTGAAACCCGTGGTACATCAGCGAATCGATGTTCAATTCGCCGCGTGAGTACATCCCTTGTTCGGTTGCAGCGCCGACCAGCCGCACCTCCCCGTGGATGTTCGAGATGGTCGTGCCGCATTGCAGTTGCCCGTTCTCGATATCAATGTTGAAATCCCAGTTGCTCGACACCGGATCATCAACCGCCGGGCCTTTGCGCAGTTCGACCGCGCCATCCAAGGCCAGCGGGCCACGCAGGTTGAGCGGGGCAATCCCCGCAGCCAGTTCATCGGGAAATGCGGAAACGAGATCGCGGTCGAGCGTCAAGTTCTTGGTATTCAGTTGACTCAACTGAAACCGCCAACTTCCATCGCCGCCCATTTGGCAGAATCCGGCGGCTTGGAATTCGCTAGGCCCGTGAAACGCTTTGACCTTTGTCAGTTCGATCGTGCCATTGCGGTATCGAATTTCGCCTTCAACCTGGTTCAAGCGGTACGGGAATGCGCGGGGGAAGATGCTGATCGGCTGACCGGGGCTGCCGGCGTGCTCGGGCCATTTGACCGCAACCGCATCGATCTGGGTTTGATCGCCGCGGGGGAAGTAGTTCAATCGCAGGTTCAGCCGGTCGATCGTTCCTTGCGGGCGGAGGCTGGCCCAAAGATCCTGCTGAGACGCGGGCAGTGCCGACCGCAACTCGTCTTCCAACGGCAAGTCGCGGCAAGCAAAATTCATGGTGAGTTGCGGTTGTGGCCCGGTGTCGGTGTAAGTGCCTTGCCCGGAGATTTGCCCGCTGTCGTTACGACCTTGCAAATCACGGAAGGTGTACTGACCGTTCCACAGTTCGACCTCGCCGGTGATGTGATGAAGCGGGTAAGGAAACTTCTCGTACTGCACCGAGCCATCGTGGATGCGAACGATCACACGTTGGCCGATCTGCATCGCACCGGAGGGCAAACGCTTCACGTCAATCCGCCCGGTAGAAGACAGCCCGCCGCGAGCTTTCATCGCCAGCAGCAGATCGCGCGATGTGCGCAGGCTATCGGTATCGAGGGCCGCGTGCAGGCGGGCGTCGATCGGAACGGAACCATCGGTTGCGAAATCAACCCAGCCAGCCGGTTTGCCCAACGGGTCGTCGAATCGCCCGGTCAGCTTCACCGGCGTTTCACCGGCAAAAGCTTCCACGGCGAAGTTTAATGCGTCGTCCTTCAAAGTGATCGTGCCGGTCGCCGACGAGATTGGGTACGGGAACTTCTCATACATGAACGACGTATCTAGGCAGCGGACGGTCAGCTCGGGTGCCCAAGTTTCTCCGTCGAACGTGACCGACACGTCGGCGTCGAGCAGCCCGCTAGGCCGGTATTGTTTCCATAGCGCGGCCAACTCGCCTGGAAGCACGTCGGCCATGCTGTCGCCTACTTGGAAACGCCGGGCGGCCGCCTGCAAGTGCAGCGGGCTGTCGTCTCTCCAGCCGTCGCGTTGCAGGTTCATTTGCAACGTCGCTCCGCCTCCTTTGGCAACCAATTGCGTGACGTTCAATTGCCGATTGGTCAAGCGAACGTTCGCCGTGATGTCGCGCAGCGGGAACGGTAACTGCGGGCTTTCATAGCGACCTTCGTACACGTTGCCTTGCACGTCAAACTGAATTGGCCCGTCGGCCGTTTCGTGCGCGGCGGCGAACGTCAGGTCGGCCTTGCCGTTCAACCTGGCGAGAATGTCTGTATCTTCGGTCAGCGGCGCAGGCAACGCCTGCCAGGTTGCCGGTGCAATGGCCAGCGATTGTGCATCGCCCGCGATCGACCACCGCCCCGAACCAGGTTGCAGCCACCCGCGGAACTTGCCCTGGCGGAAGAGATCACTCGTCAACTGTCCCTCGACTTGAAGAACTTCGCTTTCGGCAGCCGTCCCGCCGCCAGCAATCGTCGCCGGGGCGAGTTTCATTTGGATGCGGCGCAGCGACAGCGCCGCGGGTGTTTCTCCGCGCGGGTCCAGAATTTCCACCGTTCCGTCTTCAATCGAAGCGGTCGACATCTGGCCGCCAAAACTTGGCAGCGGCAACAGGCGAGCGCTGGACCAGGTGCCATCGGGCATCCTCATCGCCCGCAACGACATGCGGCGGAGGGCGACGTGATCGATGCGCAACTCGCCCAGCACCAGTTCGTCAATGGTCGTCTTCGTCGCCAGAAAGACTTCATCGACATACAGCAATTCTGCCCAAGGGCCTTGCTGATGCGGATCTTTGATCGACAGCCCGCGAATGAACAGGCCCTGGCCCTCGACCCGTTGTGCCGAGCGGACGGAAACATGCAGCCCCTGGTAGTGGTTCGCGAAGACCTGTTGCACCTCGGTGCGGACGGCTTCGTCCAGGTGGTTCATCACCAGCAGGAGCGCACCGGCAGCGGCCAGGCCGACGACGACGACGCCCCAGAACAGCACCTTTCCGATAAAGCCAAATGCCTTCCGCACCTCGCTGCGAATCCTTTCGCAATTCTCATGTACGACGGTCTTCCAAGGCCGTCGACTTATCTCGTCTGATCAATTCGACGGCCTTGGAAGACCGTCGTACCCTCGAAGCTACCACAACCGCCGCCAATACGATCAACAATAACA
>CALBTA010000393.1 GCA_937967755.1 uncultured Planctomycetaceae bacterium
GTGCCGATCACCCAAGTCAAACTCGACACCCGGTTGGCGAACGAACAGCCTATCGTCTTTCCCAAGGCCACCAAGCAGAGATTCATTAAGTTTCTGGTCACCGACGCGGTGGCGCTCGATGGCAAATCGCTGGCCTCGATTGGTAAGCTGGATGTCATGGTTGATTTGCCGAATACCGTCGACCGGTTGAAGGTGGCGATCGACTCACGCTCAAAAGACGATCTGCGGTTGGTGATCCGGCGCTTCGCCCAGCAAGCGTTTGTGTCAGAGCTAACCGACGACGAAATGGCACCGTACTTTCAGGTGAGCCTCGATGCGTTGGCCGAGGACGGCGACTTCATCGAAGCGGCAAAGGTCGGCATGAAAGCCGTGATCTGCTCTCCGCGTTTCCTTTACGCACCGGGAAATCACAACAACGCTTCGCGAGCAACCGCCGCCAACCTAGCGAGGGTGTTGTGGCTGTCCATACCCGATCAGCGGTTAATACAGCGTTGTGAAGGCGATGGCTTGACCGAAAGAGCAGTTCGCCAGGAAGTCGAACGGATGCTTCGCGACGACCGCTCGCAACGGATGGTTCACTCGCTCTTCGACCAGTGGTTGAACCTGCGCACGTTCAACAAGGTGTCGCCATCGTTGAAGCTCTACCCGCGGTACGACGATTTGCTGAATCACTATCTGCCGCTGGAAACCGAGGCCTATTTGCATTTCCTGATTCAAGAGAACCTACCGGTCAGGTACTTGATTGATTCCGATTTTTCGATCCTCAACCAACGCCTGGCACAGCACTATGGAGTCGACGGCGTGATCGGCCAACAGATGCGCAAGGTTGCGTTCGACCCTCAATCACCGCGCGGCGGGCTGTTGACGATGGGTAGCGTGTTGAAGGTGACCACCGACGGCTTCGGTACCTCGCCGATTCTCCGCGGCGCGTGGATTTCCCAAAACATCGCCGGAAACACGTTGTCGCCCCCGCCTGAGAACATCAAGGCCATTGAACCCGATGCCAGCGAAGCCGCTTCGCTGCGCGAACAAATCAAAGCGCACAAGAACAACGCGTCTTGCTATGCCTGCCACAAGAGCATCGATCCGTATGGGTTTGCTTTGGAAAGTTTCGATGCCACGGGCCAATGGCGATCGAAGTATCGGGTGGAGAAGCCCCATCGCGGAACATTTCAGTACCGGCGGGAAGGTTACTACGCGCTGGCGTCGGCCGTCGATTCATCGGGCGAAGTCGACGACACCAGGTTTGAAGACGTACACGGACTAAAAAAAATTCTGCTGTCACAGCACCGGAAGGTCGCGTATAACTTTGCCAAGAAGATCTTCGAGTATGCCAATGGCCACCCACCGACGCTTCAGCAGCGAATCGACCTGTTTGAAATGACCGCTGAGAAAGCCGACGACTGCCGGATGAGAGATTTGATTGCCGACATACTTGTCTATTCGTTCGCCGGAGACGATGCATGAGCAACGCGAACCGTCGAGATTTTCTGAAGTTCGGCGCGGCCCTGCCGCTGGCAATGAGCGCGATGCACCTCAGGACCGGGGAAAAGAAAAAAGCTCCGCACCGCCGGATCATGTTCATCTGCAACTCGCTGGGTTTCTATGCGCCGCACTTCTTTCCGAAGCAGCAAGGTGATCTGTCGACGTCTCACTATCTCCACGAGATGAAGACGCTTGACAAGCTGACGGTGCTGGAGAATCTTTTTCATCCTGGCATGGAGACGAGCAATCACGATTCGGAGAAGTCATTCCTGACCGGCGTGAGCAAGCCGGAGTCCCCAACGTTCGTGAATTCGATTTCGCTGGACCAAGTCCTCGCCAGAGAGATCGGCACGGAAACTCGCTTCCCGTTCCTCAACTTCAGCATTTACGACCGAGGCTGGGGCTGTTCGTGGAACGACCGCGGCGCCGCGATTCCGCCGCTGCACGACGAACAACAGATTTTCGACATGCTCTTTGGTGAGGAAGATTTAACCGCGAAGAAACAACAGCTCGCCAGCGATCAACACATATTGGATTGCCTCAAGCGTGACGCGGCCCACTTGCGAAAAACCGGCTCCGATCCCGGCAAGCTGGATCAGTACCAGCGTGTGATGAGCGAGTTGGAGTCGCAGCTCAAACACGAAGCGTTCTGGCTGACTGCGAAGAAACCGAAGGTCGAGAACTCACTTAGCACCGACGGCGAGTTTGAGTTTTCGACCAAGGTCAGCAACTTGTTTGAGCTGGCCAAACTGGCGTTTCGCACCGATTCGACCCGTGTGATCACCTTGTCTTTGGATTGGATTTACGGGGCGATTAAAGTTCCTGGAGCTACTGGTGGTTGGCACACTTTGTCGCACCACGGCGGCCGGCCCAAGACGATCGCCACGTTGAGCCGCATCGAAATCGACATCCTGCGGCACTTCAACCAGTTCCTGCTCGACCTCGATCAAATCAGCGAAGGTGGCGGAACGCTGCTCGACCATACGACCGTGGTGATGGGCAGCAACTTCGGCGACGCGTCGAACCATACCTGCAACAACTTGCCCACCATCGTCGCCGGCGGCGGCTATCGCCACCAAACGCATCGGAAACTGAATCAGCGAACGCCCCTTTGCAACCTCTACCTCGAGCTGCTGCACCAATTCAATATTGACGCAGACAAATTCGGGAGTAGTGAAGAAAACATGCATCTGTTTGATGCTTGATAGTCGTCCGCGGCTCGCAAGGTGCCCCGGCATTGAGAGAAGCATCAGCCTTTTGAAGTATTAAAGCTGCCGCGCAGCCGCTTACCGATCGGCCAGGCAAGAAGGGCGAAGGCAAGCGCCGTAAAGATCAAAGCGACCGGGCGTGTAAGTAGCGGCATATAGCTTCCGCCGGAGGCCATCAATCCGGCCCCCAAATTTTCCTCGGCGATCGGGGCGAGGACGAAGCCGATAACGAACGGAGCGAGCGGGATCTTCGCCCGTTCCATGCCGAAGCCGATCAGCCCGAACGCGAGCATCACCCAGACGTCGAACATGCGGTTGTTGAGGGCATATGATCCAACCACGCAGAAAACCAGCACGGCCGGGAGCAGCAACTCACGGGGGGTGTCGGCGAGCCGGGCCAGCCACGGCGCTGTGACGACCATGAACAGAAACATGAATATGTTTGCGATCAAAACCGCCGCCATCATGGTATAGACGACTTCGGGGTTGTACTTGAACAGCAGAGGACCCGGCGTCAGCCCGTGAATGACTAGCCCGCCGAGCAAAATGGCGTCAATGACGCTGCCCGGGATGCCGAGCGAGATCAGCGGAATGAGCGCTCCGCCGACCGTGGCGTTGTTGGCCGATTCCGATGCGACAATACCCTCCTCGCTGCCTTGGCCGAATTTTTCCGGCGTCTTCGACATTCGCTTGGCGGCCGAGTACGCCATGACCGAACCGATATTGGCCCCAATGCCGGGCAGGATTCCAATCCACGAACCAATTAAGGACGAGCGAAGAAGGTTGACCGCCTGCGACCCCCAATCGGTTAGGCTCATGAAGATGCCGCGCCGGTCGGCGGCAACGCGTTCGCGGTGTTGGTCGAGGTAAACGACTTCGTGGATCACCTGGCTAACAGCGAATAGCCCGATGAGAACCGGCAACAGCTTTAGGCCATCGGCCAACTGGGGCATGCCGAGGGTCCACCGGACTTCACCGGTCGCAGGAGACGTTCCGGGAATGGCGACGAGAATTCCCAACATTCCCGACAAGATTCCACGGGTGAGCGAGCCGTCGGAAACCGAAGCTATTAGCACCAGCGCAACCATGACCAACGCGAATAGATCGAACGGAGCCAATCGCGTTGACAGGTCGGCCATCGGCCGTGAAAGGAAGACAAGGAACATCCACGAAATCAAGCCTCCTGCCAGCGATGCGGTGATTCCCAACCCAAGCGCCCGACCTGGCCGGCCCGCCTTCGCCATAGGGTATCCGTCCAGCGTGGTCATCATTGCCGCCGGCGTGCCGGGCATCCGCAAGATGGTGGCGGTAATCAGCCCGCCGCTGATCGAGCCGACGTACATCGAAACTAGCAGGATCATAGCGTCAGGTCCGTTCATGGCGAACGTCAGCGGCAGTGTCAACGCGATCAGCATGGCGCCGGTCAGCCCCGGAATTGCCCCAACGATGATCCCCAGTGCCGTCCCGCAAATCACCAGGCTAAGCGGCCAAGGCTGCAATACGTACACCAATCCGGCCTCAAGGTCTTGCATGTTCCGATACATTGCGTGAGACCTCGTAAGCGGCGGCTAGGGTAGATCAACGACGACCACATAGGTCAAAAGGAAATGCAGCCCCAGCGCCAGCAACAGAGCGAGGCCAACGACCCATCGCATGGATTTCCTATCACCGCGGGCCAAGGACCAGCCGATTGCGGTAACGAACACCAGAGTCGCCGCGCGGAAGCCTGGCGATAGGCCGCGCACGTCAACCGCCAAGGCTAGGACGTACGCGACGACCAGCAAGCCGCACACCATCGCCAGGCGATAGTGGGGCGGCGCGTTCGTCGACGAGGTTTGCTTGGAAGTGGTTGTACTGCGCAGTGAACGAATCCCAACGACGGTGCCCAATCCCATGACGCACAGCAAGACAATCACCGGCAGATTGGGCATGTCGACCGGCTCTTGGAGATTCACAGTCGCGACCTGAGATTCCAAGTTCTCTAATCGTTTCCGCAGGGGCTGCCCCGTGGCGAACTCAGGTTCCGAGCGCACGTTCGCCAGCCAATCGCGGACGGTATCGCTTTGCATTGCATGCTCCAAAACGGAGGCGAATGTTTCCACGCGGTCGGACGGCGTTCGCTTGGGCATCCACCAGTACTGCATGATGCCCGCTTCGGCATTGAATCCTTGTTCAATCGCCGTTGGTACGTCGGGCATCAGCGGGTGGCGTTCAGTGCCGAAGAAGGCGAGTGCCCGAATGCCCTCTTCCCTGTAACGCAGGTACTCCTCATTCGAAAACACCGTCAGGTCAATGTGTCCACCTTTGAGATTGTGATACCGCTCGGCTCCGTCGCCGGATTGCACGAACCGAAAGGCCGTACCCGGCCGTTCACGTTCCAGCAGCAGGCCAACGTAGTGAGTCGGCGTGCCGAGATTGCAACCGAACGTGACGGTATCAGGCCTGGCCTGGGCATCGTCGACCGCGTCTTTCACGTTTTCGTATCGAGAATCTTCGCGCGCCACAACCACCGTGCCGTTCCGCGAAGTGCCGGCGACCGCCTCGAACGCGCTGGGGCCATACGCGACTTTGCCAGAGTAGCGTGCCATGACGATCGCGTCGTGCAATAGCAACACCGTGTACCCATCGGGCCTGGCGTCTTTGACGCGGCGGCTTCCAATCGTGCCGCTCGCCCCGCCGACGTTGACAATCACCAGCGGTTGCGGCAATAGGTTGTTCTCTTCGATCGCCTTCTTGACAATCCGCGCGAACGCATCAGTTCCTCCCCCGGCGGCGAAGGGAACGACGACCTTGATCGGGCGGTTGGGGTAAGTATTGGGCGTATCGCGACCGGCACACCCCAGCAGCGAACCCGCTATGATAGCGGCCACGGTGAAGGGGAAGGGGAAGGGGTTTTTCCAGGTTGGTTTCATCGAGCCTGAGTTGGTCATTGTGGGACCGCATCGTAGCAAATTTCATCAGGCGGCACACATGAACAGGCGGATGCTGGGCATTACCGTGTTGGGCGATTACATCGTCAGCGAGGGTCCGCAGATCGTGCTCGAAAATCTGCTGCGGATCGGCGCAACCGCCGTGGCGATCAACCCGACCGTGACCTGTCAGGGCGACCGATCGACCGGCAAATTCCAACCGCCGTCCGATGCTGGGCACAGCCCGCGTAAGTTTGATCGCCCGCTGTTCGGCAAACACGCACTTTGGGTGCGAAGTGCGCCCAGTTTTCATCCACGGTCAGAACTCTACCCAGAATCTCCCTATCGCCCGCGACAAACCAATGAACTGACGGACGAACTGGGCGGCTTGATCGGTCAGTTCATTGACGCTTGCCTTGGCGAAGGCATCGACGTTTACCTGCAAGTTGGCGCGGCGGAGCCGAGCGGGCTGCGCGATGAGGATCGCCCTCGCCTGCCCGATGGTTCGCTCCCTAGCGGCCGAATCGCCGATGTTGGCAGCCTGGCGAGCCCGGCGATTCGGGCTTACAACCGGGCCTACGCCAACGACCTGGCCGCTGCGTACCCGAAGGTCACCGGCTTTCGCATCGACTGGCCTGAGTACCCTTGCTATACGCCCGATGAAATCTTTCAAGACTTTAGCCCTCATGCGGAGAAGTTCGCCAACACCGCCGGCTTCGACTTTACAGCGATTCGCGACTGTGTCTTGGCGTTTCTCGAAAGGATCAACGGCCACCTTTCGAATGACGACTTGGCAGCGCCGGCGACTCTTCTTGAAGAATTCCCGGACCTGCGGACCTGGTTGAATTTGAAGGCCGCGCTCTCACGAGATCTGATCTCTGGCTGGAAGGCGGTCGTCGACTCACTCGCTGGCGGGCCTAAGAAACTTTCACTGCATTCGTTCCCACCGCCATTTTCCTCTTTGACCGGTTTCGACTACGCAGCAGCGGCAAAGATGTGCGATTCAATCAGCCCAAAGTTCTACACCATGCACTGGTGCCTGGTGGTTCACGGTTGGGGCGGTTGGTTGCTGGAGCGAAACCCTAGTTTGGATGAGCCATCGTTGACGTCGGCATTGCTGAAAGCATTAAATCTGGTCGATGAGATTCCTCCGCGTCCAACTCTAGCCGACTTCGCCTACCCCCAACCCGACCAATCACATCCCGTAGGCGCGCAGGCGCAGCTTGCGAAGATTGAAGAAGTTCTAGCCGCGGTCGCAGGCCGCGTGCCAGTCTACCCGCTGGTACACGGATACGGTCCCCCCCAGGACTTCGCCTGCCGTTTGCGGAGCGTCCTGAAAGAACCAATCGCCGGTGTATGGATTAACCGGTACGGATACTTGTCTGACGAGAAACTAAATTCGATCGCCAATACACTCGCCGAGTATCCCCTTCTCCACCCAGACCGCTGAAGTTTAGCGGATCAGATGGGCGCTGCCACACTTCCCCCTGGCAGTCACTTATGTGAGGTAGTCCAAGCATGGCGGGAACGATCCCGCCTTGGACCGTCGATAGTGGCAACGCGGCGAAATTGAGGCAAGCAGAGACAGGCAAAAGAGCAGCGAGCAGACACACGCCCTTCGCTTTATTTAACATGATGCTTCGAAAAAAAATGTAGCGTACGATTAACAGATGAATAAATATGTGTATACTATACGCATGAATGGGTACAATGGCCGGGCAAGTCTGTCGTGACGTGAATTTCAGAAGCCTCACGACTTCTGTTGCCCAGCGGTTGAGCTGGCAGTTTGCCGCTACGGTGTTGAAAGAGTGGTCCTTCTCCAGCGGGATGCGCGCTGAATAACTCGGAGGTTTTTCAGCAAAGTCGAGGGGCCCTCGGGTGCTGACAAACCTCTGAAATGTGTCAGCACTTTTAGTCCGAAAGAGGGATGCAACCGATGGGTATTCAGGCATCCACCTGTGCCGCGCGCCCGGTGCGACGACGGCAGAGACGATGTGGAACGTTGCGACCTTCCACCGCTTTCATACGGATGGAAGCCAACAATTGATTTCGAGGCCAATAAAAAACAAGCACAAGGTCAGAGGCGGTGGATTGAAACGCTTCCACGACTTGCACCTGATCCACGAGTGGGGGCCAATCCAACTCGGCCAGCGACCTGTGTGCGAACACGTGAGACTTGTAGGAAAGCGGGGCACCGACCGTCAGGTTGGTCCGCGGGAAAACGTACGTTCGGTTTGACGAGTGGGAGAGTGGCTGGCGGAGTACGGTGAAGGACACTCGGACACCGCAGACGAAAGAAGCGAAAAACGGACCAAACCGAACCCTAACCCACCGCGCCACCTCCCGACTCTACCGCCCTGACGGCCGAACTTTTGTTGCACATAAGACATCGATGCGCAGCGCGTGTGCTGAAAAACTATCGGCGATGGAAGTGGAGCGAATTAGAACACCTGCTTTTGCAGGCGGTTGGCTTCGGCGCGCATGTGCAGTTCGACGGCCCAGCCTTCGCGGCGGGTTCGTAGATCAAGGTAAGCCAGGTAGCGAACGACGCACATGTAACCGGCGACCGTCCACAGGGCCGCGGGAAAGACGACGTGGATCATCATCACGCCCCAACTCCAATCGTTGAAGACAGTACCAACGGTGAACCACATGCCGAACAACACGATCATCGACAGCAGACAGGTCACAAAGATCACGCCGAGGTAACGCCCGAACAAGTCGCCCCCGTTGGGGCTGTGCAATTTCGAACTGCGGCGGCCGACGGTAATGGCCCGCGGCGATTTGGCCCGCAGCGGGTTCCGTTCCAGCAAGATGATTTCATTGACGTAAGGCCGCAGCGCCCTCATGAACAACAAGTAAAACACCAGCATCGGAATCAGGAAGTCGCCCGGCATCGGCACGTCCGGGCTCATGGTCACAACCAACACCCAGGCGGGAAGCACGCCGCGCAGCAAACCTTGGCAAATGAACAACCGCCCTGACAACTTGGAAAGATTCGCCAGCACTTGCCGCAGCGTCGGCGGCTGCAGGAACATCGCATCGCCCAGGAACATCGTCGCCGCGGCGGTCGCCAGCGGGGCTTCGATGAAGATCAGCAGCACCATGTTCCAGGCATAGCGGGCAAACGTCCAACCGGTCAAATCGTCCACCATCCAACCCAGCAGAAAACGGTTCAGCAAAGCCATCGGGATGACCCCGACTGCCAACATGATCAGCAACGTCGGCGAGAAGCGGCGCACCACGTGCAGCGCCAGGTCGCTGATCTCCAGCAAGCTGCGTTCGCGAATGGCGACTTTGGTGCGGTCGAGTTGCATGAGGGTGGTAGGCACACTCTGTGTGCCGCAACGAATTGAAAGCGGTCGGTGATACGGCGGACGGCACACGGAGTGTGCCTGCTACTTGCGGGGAAAGCCTAACACGATGAAATAAAACGAAAGGAAAACACTGGAAGCGACCGCGACGCCGGCTTTGGTCCAGTAAGGCGCGGCCGATGGTGAGAGGAAGCCTTCGATCAACGCCGCCATGAAGAACATCAGGATGGCGGCACCGAGGATCGGCAGGGTTTCTTTCGCTGCGACCTTCAGGGAGCTGATGCGGTTGAACACGATGACCGCGCCCAGACTCAAAACGGAAAGCGCAACGCTGGTACCCCAATCGACTTCGATAGGTGAACGGCGATTGTCACCGCACAGCCAAGCCATGCCCAGCCG
>CALBTA010000394.1 GCA_937967755.1 uncultured Planctomycetaceae bacterium
CCGCGGGCGCGGTGATCATCGAAACGGCGAAGGGATGCTCGATCAACTCGTCCGCATCGTTGCGAACTACCGGCACGCCGGGCGAGTAGATCATGTTGTCGGTGTACAGCGGCGTGCGGCACGCGCGGTTGGTTTCGTAGTAACCCGCCACGTTGTTGATGCACGCGTACAGGCCGCTGGCCCGGGCGAGGCTTTCCTCTTGGGCCTGGCTGCCGCCGAGAAACCCGCCGCCGGGGTTTTTGGCTGACGCGAAGTTCAATACCAGAACCGGCTCGCCCGGGTGCCCATCCACCAGCGACTTGGCCGCGGACAGGGTTGTTTGGTTGACGACGCTAAACCGCGTTCGAACTTTCTCCACTCGCTGGGCGATCAACGCATCGCGCTGCTTGAACAGCTTGGGAAAATCCTCGGGCGCGTAGTGGATCGTTCCCTTCACCGCCGCGCGCAACGCATCGGCGATCGAGACCGCAACTCCGCCGGCGGTTTGATACTCGCCCCGCTGGAGAATCTCCACGGTTTGCTTGCCAACGGCCGCCCTACCTTTTCGATTCATTAGTTCTCTCCAACCTCTTCTCGCAACTTATCCCGCACTTCCATCAGTATCTTGCCAAGCATATTCTGGCCGGTCCCGTCCGTCCCGCAGCCCCAGTAATAGTCGCGGGTCGTTTTCTCCACGATTTCTTCCGCGCCAGTGCTCAGCAGCAACCCACGCAACTCGGCGTGTTGCTGGAATTTCGCCAACACGGCTTGGCGCATGATGTCGTCTTTAACCTCTTCCCAGTCAGCGCGCAGCGGGCGCTTCCGTGACCGCCCCATGCGGGCCACGACCATGGGGCTGGGCGTATTCCGCAGGGCTTCTTCGTGCTCGGTTCCGGCGAACTTTTGGGCTTGGAAGTAATGCTCGACCGTTCGCCACGTCTTTCCGTGCAACTCGAAGGGGTACGCTTTGAAGTTGGAAAACTCGCCGTACTCGTCTTTTGTGGAGTAGAAGTAGATTGTCATTGGTTCGCCTCTTGATCAGTTTGAATGAACTCCGGCGGCACGTGGTCAGTCAGCCAGACGCCGTTGGGCGTCACGAAAAATTCATGCCCTGCCTCGTGCATCTTCAAGGCAGCGACCTGCAGCAGCACGGGTTTGCCGCGGCGGCTGCCGACGGCGCTCGAAGTTTCGATATCGGTGTGCAGGTGTACGTGGTGCCGCTGCATTTTCCGCAAGCCCTCGCGCAAGATGGCGTCCACAAATTGCCGCGGCGTTCCGTGGTAGAGAGTCTCCGGCGGGGTGGCGGGCTGGTAATCCAAATCGACCTCGACCGAGTGGCCCTGGCTGGCCCGGATGCGCCGGCCGTCGTCGCTGAAGGCGAACCGCTGCTTGTCGTTGGTCGCAACCACCTCGTCCAGCGCTTCGGGCGAGATGTTTTTCCCTGCGCGGGCCAACGCGGCCAGCAGCGTTTCCACTTCCACCCAACCCGACTGGTCCAATTCGATGCCGATAGCCTCCGGCTCGTGCCGCAGCACGAAGCTGAGAAACTTGCTGATCTTTCGTCGCCGTTGTTAGTTCATCCCTTTGACCTCTCTGCTTCCACCTGATCGGACGTAACAATCTGCACGCCCGCCGATTTCATTTCATCGATGGCGCTGGCGATGTCGCCGGGCTGAAGTTCCACGCCGCGGCAACCATCGGCAATCAATGTCGTTGCGAACCCGAGCCGAACCGCGTCGAGCGCCGTAAACTTCACGCAATAGTCGGTCGCCAAACCCATCACCGCCACTTCGGTGACGCCCTGTCCCTTGAGCCAATCCTCCAGCCCCGTCGCCTGCCGCTGGGCGTTGTCGAAAAACCCGCTGTAACTGTCGACCCGCCGGTTCGTTCCTTTTTGAATGATCTCAGTGATCTCCGACGCGGCCAGTCCCTCATGCAACCGCGCGCCGCTGGTCCCTTGTACACAGTGATCGGGCCATAGCACTTGCGGCAGGCCGTCCAGTTCAATCGCGTCGCCGGGGCTTTTGCCGGGGTGCTCGCTCGCGAAGCTCTGGTGCCCAGCGGGATGCCAGTCTTGCGTCGCCGCGACCACGTCGAACAACGGCATCAGGCGGTTGGCAACCGGCACGAGTTGATCTCCCTCAGCCACGGCCAACGCGCCGCCGGGCATAAAATCACATTGCAAGTCAACGTGTATAAGGCAATTCATTGTGCTGCTTCCCAAGCCAAAACTTGCTCGGCAAGTTCCCGTAATTCGTAGACCGGAGACACATCGGGCCTTGCCAAGTGAAGTTGCATTTCCAAGTCGAATCTCCGCGCGTAATTTGGGTGCATCCCAACAAACAACGGCTCGCGGGTCTTCATCCAGCCGCCAAGCTCGAACAGTGCAATCGGGCACAACGTCTCCGGTGGAAACCAAAACAGCCTCGCCGTGGCCTGGCGCAGGTGTTGAAACTCCCAAGTAATTTGCTGCCGCCCTGCGTCCGGGTCGTTCAAGGGGAACTCGTCCCGTCGGGGGTTGAGCACGGCCAGCCGAGACCCGGCCAGCAAGTTGGCCATTCGCTGCTGCCAGTTTCGACAGCCCGAAATTCCACCTGCTAGAAAAATGCTAGGCTGGCTGCCTTCGAATTCGATCGGAGGTTGTACGTGCTTCATGATCGATCTCCGCGAACGCCTTAAACTTCAAAATTAAACCCCTGCTTCGTCAGCCGCTTATATTTTCGCCGGTCGAATTTGTAGAGCCGGGCGGCCCGGTGGGCGACGTCTTTTTCGACCTCGTCCAGTTCCACCAAAATACCCATGCTGAGAATCTTTTTGCGAAAATTCCGCTTGTCCAGCGGGCGGTCCAGCACGACTTCATATAGGTGTTGGATTTGCCGCAGCGTGAACTTGGCCGGCAGCAGTTCAAACCCGATGGGCTGGTAGCGAACTTTTCCCCGCAGCCGCTCGTGGGCCATCTTCAGTATCTGCCGGTGATCGAATGCCAACGTCGGCGTGTCGTCAACAGCAAACCAGGCCGCGTTGCGGGCATCGGTCGCCGCCTGCACGCGGTGATCAGACAGTTTCACCAACGCGTAGTAGGCCACGGTGACCACCCGTTCACGCGAGTCGCGGTCGAGCGCGCCGAACGTGTAAAGCTGTTCCAAGTAAACGTTCTCGATACCGGTTTCCTCACGCAACTCACGTCGGGCCGCTTCGTCGAGCGTTTCTTCCAGACGCACGAACCCGCCCGGCAATGCCCAACGCCCCTCCATCGGCGGCAAGTCCCGCTGGATGAGCGCGACTTTCAGGTCGTCCTCGTCCAAGCCGAACACGACGCAGTCGACGGTTAGAGCCGCTCTAGGAAATTCGTACTGGTACATCGCCGCTGCTTTCTTAGTGTTTGTTCTACACTAATAATAGTGTTCCCTATACACTATGTCAATGGAACAGAAACTTAGACGCCGAGCCACTGAATGGGTTCGCGCTGTGCAACACAAACAGTCAGAGATTTAGGCCGAATCTTCGCGGGCTTTCAGAATCAGCTCCGTCTTCCGCCTGTGCAGACGCTCTTCCAGGCCGACGGGGTAGCGATGCGGGTTCAAATGCCGGCGGACACTTGTGTGGAACCGTTGCAATTGCCGCTTCGCCCGCTCGCGAATCGCCGCGAGGTCTTCCTGCTCGGCAACCACGTCGCCGCTGCGCATTACCGGTTGCAGCAGATCATCGAACGTCAAATCATCGCCTAAAATTCGGCGGCGGGTCGGGTCGAACGGGTCGATCATCACCCGGCTGTCTGGCTGGCCGTCGAGTTCGTCGTAGATCATGTCGGCTGCGGCAGCTTCGCCGTCATGAAAACGGCGAACCTGCAGCACGCCGGGTGTGGAAGTCTTGATCGCCTGTTCGGAAAGTTTCAATTTCGGCTGCCACCGGCCATCGTCGCCACGAATCGCCCCCAGCTTGTAAACCCCGCCGAGCGCCGGTTGGTCGTACGCGGTGACCAGCTTCGTCCCCACACCCCAAACGGCTACTTTCGATCCTTGCAATTTCAGGCTGGCGATGATGTCTTCATCCAGATCGTTGCTGGCCACGATGGCGGCGTCGGGGAACCCGGCATCATCGAGCAACTTGCGGGCTTCGATGCTCAGGTGCGCCAGGTCGCCCGAGTCCAAACGGATGCCGACCATTTGGTGACCATTTTCTCGAAGCTGTTTGCCGACGGCAATTGCGTTGCGAACCCCTTGCAGCGTGTCGTAGGTATCGACCAGAAACACGCAGTTGTTCGGCATCGCCGCCGCGTACTGCTCGAACGATTCCAATTCGCTGTCGAACGACATCACCCAACTGTGGGCGTGGGTTCCTTTGACCGGAATGCCAAACAGCTTGCCGGCCAGCACGTTCGACGTGGCATCGCAGCCACCGATGTAGGCGGCCCGGCTGGCGGCGAGCGCTCCGTCGATCCCTTGCGCCCGACGCAAGCCAAACTCCAGCACCGGTTCTCCGCCGGTTGCCGCACAAATTCGCGCCGCCTTGGTGGCGACCAGTGATTGGTAATTGATCGCATTGAGCAGCGCGGATTCCACAATCTGGCACTGCAAGATCGGGCCTTGCACGCGTACTAGCGGCTCGTGCGGAAAGACAACCGTCCCTTCGGGCACAGCATCAACATCGCACTGCAAGCGCAGCTTCAGCAGACAATCCAGAAATGCCGGCTCGAATAACGCCGTTTCATCGTTGCCCTTCAGTCCGCCGAGGTAAGCGATATCTTCCTGCGCGAAACGAAATTCTCGCAGGTAGTCGACTGCATACTGCAAACCCGCGGCGATGGTGTAACCCCCTTGAAACGGGTTTTTGCGAAAGAACAGATGAAACGCCGCGTCGCGCTCGGCTTTGCCCGCCTTGAAGTAGCCTTGGGCCATCGTCAGTTGGTAGAGATCAGTCAGCAACCCCAGCGGCGCACGGTAGATTTCGTTCAGGCTTGCCATAAGGTTACCCACGATCGTCAAATCAATTCGATGTAGTTAGTGTATCGTATACACTAAAAGACACAGTTTCAATGTAGAACGGGCACTCTTGCCCG
>CALBTA010000395.1 GCA_937967755.1 uncultured Planctomycetaceae bacterium
CATCAGCGTCGGCTCCGCGCAGCTTGCAATTCTCCTTAACGGCATCCGCGTTCTCGACGATGTATTTTCGGTCAAGCATGTGTTGGGAAATCAAAATGTTGCCGGGGTCGCCAGGATTCACGGCGCTACGGCAAAAGTGATTCGGATGTCTGTCCGCAGTCTGGCGACTTCGGCTACGATTACCTAGTGCATTGTCAACGTTCAAAATTGGGGTAGCAGAAGTCGTGAGACTTCTGGAAGTTCAATTCCCACAATGATTTCCCCGAACTCTCACGAGTTCGGCTACCCTAAAATTCAAGGCTGACGATGGGTTCGAACTACTTCGCCGGCCTGCAAGCTTCGTTGGAAATGCGATGAGTAATTCACCTTTGGATGCAGGCCGCCGCGACGAACTCATCACCACCTACCGTGATGGTTTGCTGAACGACGTGCTGCCGTTCTGGACGAAGCATTGCGTCGACCATGAACAGGGCGGGTTCATGATGGCGCTCGACCGCGACGGATCGTTACTCGATACCGACAAGGGTGTGTGGCAACAGTGCCGGTTCACCTGGTTGCTCGGCGAGCTTTACAACCATGTTGAACAACGCAGACAATGGTTGGAACTGGCCCAACATGGGATCGACTTCATCGACGCCCATGCCTTCGACCCGGCGGACGGGCGGATGTGGTTTCACCTGACGCGCGACGGCCAGCCGATTCGCAAACGCCGTTACGCGTTCACTGAAAGCTTCGCGGCCATCGCTTACGGCGAACTGGCCCAGGCGACCGGCAAAGCCGAATACGCAGACCAGGCCCGCGCCTGTTGTCAGCGTTTCATCGATCACACCACCAACCCGCAAGGAGTGCAGCCGAAGTTTACCGACGTCCGCCCGACACGCGGCATCGGCTTTCCGATGATCCAGATCAACACGGCCCAGGAACTGCGCGGTTCGATTGGCCTGGAAGACGCCGACGCGTTGATCGACGCCGCGATTGATGACATCCGCCACTTTCACATGAAGGAAGACATGCAGTGCGTGATGGAGACCGTCGCGCCCGACGGCAGTTTGATCGACCACTTCGACGGCCGTACCCTCAACCCGGGCCACGCCATCGAAGCGGCCTGGTTCATCTTGTCGGAAGGGAAGCATCGCGGCGATTCGAAATTGGTCGAAACGGGTTGCCAAATTCTCGATTGGATGTGGCCGCGGGGGTGGGACGACGAGCATGGCGGGCTGCTCTACTTCGTCGACGTCCGCGGCCTGCCGGTGCAGGAGTACTGGCACGACATGAAGTTCTGGTGGCCGCACAACGAAGCGATCATCGCGACGCTCATGGCGTATCAACTGACCGGCGACGCGAAGTACGCCCGTTGGCACCAGCAAGTTCACGATTGGGCCTACCAACACTTCGCAGACCCCGAGCACGGCGAATGGTACGGCTACCTCCACCGCGACGGCCGGATCAGCGTGCCGCTCAAGGGAAACCTCTGGAAAGGCCCCTTCCACCTGCCGCGCATGCAACTGATTTGTTGGCAGATGCTGCGAAGCTGGGATTCAGAAAGCACTTCGACCGGTGCAGACTAGCGGAGCGCGAGCGGGCGTTATTCAATCGTCAAGCGAAAGGTGTGAAACGTCTGCTGGCCCGATTTGTCGCTGATTTGGACGATCACCGGCGACTCCTCACCGAGGTAGTCTGCCGCCACGTTCCAAGTCAGTTGTCCTGCTGGCGAGACCTTCATGCCTTCCGGACCCGCCTGCAGCGAGAACTTGACCCCGCCGTTGCGGCTGCGAACTTTAATCGGGTACTCGTACTTCGTTCCCCGGCGGGCGACGCGCTGGGGTGCGGATGCGACGAACAGGTAATCGATCTCTTGCTCTTGCAGTTCTTCTTCCAAGTTGAACGGCCGCAAGATCAAGTGGTCGCTCCCTTTTCCGACCGTGATCAGCACTTCGGCCCGGGGGATGAGCAGCACGCGCTGGTAAATGGGCAAGGATGAACCCTCGTTCAATTCCGGCAGATCGCGAATCGTAATCAGGCGCTTCGGGTCGCTGTTGCCGAAGACGATTAGTTCTGCCTTGTTGGCACGGTTGGAATAGGCGAGCGAGTACGCGGTGCTGATCGCGGGAAAGGGTGTGCCTTCAATGCCTTGCACGTTGCTGGCCTGATCTTGCCGGCGGATTCCTCCTTTGTTGGGGAAGACGAGCGATCCGTTGCCGGCGATCAGCGTTTGGCCCATCACGTACCCGCCCGTCTTGCTGGATACGATCTTCCCGCCGGCCAGCGACGCCACTTCAGTGCCCGCCCAGCCTCCGCCGCAGACGACAACGGTGCTTCCGTCCAGCGAGACATGCACGTGAACGGGGCCCCACGCGCCCCCTTTCCAACCTTGCCAACCGTGGCGCTCGGCCTGCATGGACTTGGTGTCGATGACGTAAGACTTCTTCGCATCGCGGGAAGCGAGTAGTATTAGCGGCGTCAGCGCCTCGGCACCCATCGCCATCGTGCCGATTCCGCCTTCGGGCGCGTCGACGGTGATTTCCCGCTCGAACGTTGCCAGGTCGTAACGCTGGATGACACGGGAATCACGGAGGCCGACGAACAATTTCTCCCGCCCTGCCGCGTAAGAAATATCGTTCGAGGCCAGCGTCAAGTACTTGACCACCTTTGCCTGGCTGACGTCGAAGACCGCCAGTTGCTGCAATTTCTTGATGTGAAAGATCAATAACTTCCCGCCAGCCCCGACGACCACGTCGTCAATCGGAGCGGGCAGCTTGATGATGGTTTTGCCTTCGTCCAGCCGGGGCGGAGTGACCTTCACCCTTTCAGTCGGCGGATCGGCGGTGGCAACTTCGGTATGGTTGACTGTGATCGCGATACGTCCTTCGGCTTCGGCGACGACCTTTTCGCCATCGCGGACGATCACGCGGTAACTCACTTTCGGCGGCTGTTGCTCGACCAACGAGATGGTTACCTTCTTCGCTTTGGAAATGTCCAGCCGCGTCGTCAGTCCGCCAAGGTCAATCCGCGCCTTCTTTGGTGCCGCAACTTTGCCGTGCAGGACTTCGCCGTCCAGAATGATTTTCTGTTGGCCCTCTTCGCCCCGTTCGATGCGATGGATCTCACTTAAGCGAATCGTTCTTTCTCCAATGGTGACGGGAACGTCCGCAGTGCTGCCAGCCAGCGATCCGCCGTCAAACTCGATGGCGACGCGAAGCAACCTGGCATCAGCGGGGGCGGGAAGCAATGCCGCCTTCACCTGATAGATGCCCTCTTCGTCGCGCTTCGCTTCAAAGCGCCGCGGCTTGTCCTCGCCGATTTGTAATTCCAGCCCCACGCGCCGATCCGCTGGCGGCTTTATCAGCGAGCTAACTTGAATCGGAAACGCCTTCTCGCGCCGCCCGGCCGCTTCGTTGATCGACTCTGTTTCGAAACGAACAACCGGTGTTTCGATCAGCCGCGTCAGATGGCTTACCGGGATGGCGACGTTCACCCGCGTGCCGCGCACGCCAGCCCGCACAATGCCGATGACCTTCCCGCTTGCATCAACGACCGCCCCGCCGGAATTGCCCGGGTGCAGCGAGTTGTCGAGCTGGATCGTTTCCAATTTGCCTTCGCGCTTCCGCAACGCGGTGATCCGACCAGCTGACACGGTGACGCCCGGGTATTCTTCGCGCTTGGCGAGCAGCCGCCCGAACGGGAAGCCGAACGCGGTAATTTGATTGGTCTCGAACAAGTCGTCGTCCTTGCCCAACGGCAGGGATGGAAAATCTTCCCCTTCAGCTTGCAGCAGCGCCAAGTCGGCTTCCTTGTCCACGCGCAAGATGGTGGCCTTTACCACCCGCTCGTTATCTTCCGCCGCGTTGAGGATCAAGGTCGTCGAATCGCCCGCTTGGGCATTCCCCACAACGTGTTGATTCGTGACGAACCAACCGTCCGGGTTGACGCAGAACGCCGTGCCGCTGTGGTGGCTTTCCGTTTGCACCAGCGCTGTGGCCGCTTTGCCTTGTTTGACGATGGTTCGCAGATCTTGCTCTTCGGCCTGTGACGTAGCAGCCAATGGGAGCAGCGCCAACAACGCAACTAATAGCGAACAAGTTCGAGACATGACACTTTCCCTTGGGGTCCAGCGGGTGCGGAAGCCTGATCCCCCGATTTTAGTGCCTGACCTGCGAAACTCAAAATCGATCAGAAGCCGAGCGGTTCGAATGCAGCGACGCAGCCGGCCCTTCCGCCTAGGTCACTCGCTTCCGTTTCCACTCTAAATACTTCGCAATCGCCGGGTGGGCTTTCAATTTCTCGACCGTGTAGTACTGCCGGCCGAGTTCCTTCTCGTCGGGGATGAGATCGTGCAGCGAATGGTGGCACATCTTGCAAACGAGAATCGTGATTTGCATTTGCTCGCGGGTGAAGCGGCGTTTCCACCAGGTTTTGCGGTGGCAATGGCGCGGAATGAGATGGTGCTCGCTATGCACCTCTTCGCTGCCGCAAAGTTCGCACTGAGCCGCCGTCATCGCTGTTGCCGCCTTGGTTCCTGCAAAAAGTGTCTGTGGGAATAGTAGCCCCAACTCGTGTTAAGAGTAGATTCTGCTCTACCCAAACGCCTCGACGCGCGAACGGCCGGACAACTGCAACTCGGCCAACGCCTGTTCCACGATTTGGCGGCTGTTGTCGCCGTCCAGCAGCAGCAAGTCGATGTAGCTTTCGTTCAACCCAAACGCTCCGCCCAAG
The DNA here is from genome assembly GCA_937967755.1 of uncultured Planctomycetaceae bacterium. Classification (GTDB taxonomy): domain Bacteria; phylum Planctomycetota; class Planctomycetia; order Pirellulales; family Pirellulaceae; genus CALBTA01. The sequence continues at coordinate 4,714 of CALBTA010000395.1, forward strand.
GAACGGCCGCTCCGTTGGTTTTGTAAGGCGTCGTCGATGGCGTCTTCGATGTTGCCGCGGATGTCGCTTTGCTTGCCATCGGGAAAGACCGAGCCGTCAATCGCCGCGTAGGCGAACTCGGCACCCGTTCCAGCCAGCGGGTCTTCCCGCAGCCGGCCTTCGCCTTCGATGAACTCGAAGATCACATCGGGAATGCAGGTCGATCCGACGAGCGTGTCGCCGCGAGGGAACGGGCCTTGTTCGGAAAGTTCGTAGACCGAATAAGCCCGCAGCGGCGGCAGCTTTTCCCAGCCGTGGTACTCTTCCACCTGGCGGATGAACTGAGGCAGTGTCGCAATTGTGCGGATGCCTTCGCCGGGTGTTAGCGGTTGGAGCTCGATGTTTCCGAGCCAGGTTTGCGTGCCGAATTCGCCGAGCGCTTCGTCCAGTAGGATGAACAGAATCTGATAGTGATGTTCCTCCGGCAGCTTCGCCAACGTCGGGTGCCAGGCGACGATATGGATCAATTGCGACTCGTCGTCGACTTCCGTTTTCAGCAAGAAGTTCTCAGTGTCGATACTGTCGTGTTCGCCCACCGCGATTGCCATGCTGCTGAGGTTCTCCGGCGTCGCCGGCTGACGCGAGGCGTGAAACGTCCAGTTGGCAATCTCCGGAGCGCGGGCGTGCCAGTACTCAGCCAGCAGTTGCTTGGGCACCTGCCCTTCGCCGCTGACCGTAAAGGAATGCCCGCCCCCTTCGCCGGGGCCAAATACCCAAGCAAGCGTCGGCAGAGTCTGCACGGCTGCTTCGCCAACCTCATTGGTCAACGCTTCACAATTACCCTGTTCGATGGTTTGAAAGAATCGATCAGCAACTGTCGGATACCATTGCCAGAACTGCGTGACCCGATCTTTGAACGACGCCTGCGCTTGTTGTTTTCCAGTGCCAACCATTGAAACGCCTCGTCACTTCTTGAGATGAACAGAGCAAAGACTGGACAAGAACCGAATTCAAGACCACCAACGCCCCAGCGTCAATCGCGGGCATTTCCATTTTCGTTGTTTGGTGGGTGTCCGTATGGCCAGCGTTTAACGCGTGGAAACGAGCCCACCCACGGTAGACTTGACAGTTTCCTGGAGATTTCGCGCGTCGCCCGCCGCTAGGCGTCGCTTACCCATCAAGAGGCCGTAACTTGTTTGACAGGCGGCAGTTTGTGCCCCATCATACGGGGGAATCGCAGGTGCTTTTCGGGCAATAAATCCCGCCCCGGGTCGAATTAGCAAGCGAAGGGGCCAAGGCTTTTCAGGCAGCGTTTCCTTTTTAGGGGAGGAGCGTCCGCAATGTTGTTTCCACTGTTTCTGTTCTGTGCCGTTGTCGCCGGTTCGATCTTCCTGTTGCAGTTTGTGCTGCTGTTGGTCGGCATGGGGGGCGAAGGGGCCGACTTCGATACCGACATGCCCGACGCCGATTTCGACGTCGATATGCATGACGCCGGTGACGCCGGTGATGCCGGTTTTGACACCGACGGCGACGGCGTGGCCGATCATGGCAGCACCTGGCTGTTCGGTGTGATCTCGCTGCGCACGGTTGTAGCGGCGGTGACGTTTTTCGGGCTGGCTGGCATGGCAGCGGACAGCGCGGGTCAAAGTTCTTGGGTTGCGTTGCCCATCGCGATTGCCGCCGGCGCGGGGGCAATGTTTGTCGTACATTTTCTCATGCGCAGCCTGCACAAGCTCAGCCAAGACGGCAAGCTGCGGATTCGCAACGCGATCGGGCGGACCGGCACGGTCTATATTCCCATCGCCGCGCACAACGAAGCGCCTGGCAAGATTCAAATTCGGATGCAAGGGCGTTTGGAAGAACTGGCCGCGATGAACGGAACCTCCGAAACGTTGGCGACGGGGACCAACGAGAAGGTGATCGGCATCGTCAGCGGCTCGACCGTACAGGTCGAACCGATTTTGGCCAAAGAAGAAGTCGAAGCCTAAAGTAGCAGGCACTCTCCGAGTGCCGCCCGCCGAAGCGGGATCTAATTCAGCAAATATCAACAAACTCAGCGGACGGCACACCGAGTGTGCCTGCTACCTTACCAAGTTGGGGGAACACCATGCCTACGCTACTCGCACAAACAGACGGCAGTACTTACATCATCCTGGGCGTCATTGTCATCTTCGTGGTGATTGTCTTCCTGGGCTTTTTGCTGCTGTTGATGAAACAGTACAAACGTTGCCCCAGTAACCGCCTGATGGTGATTTACGGTAAGACTAGCGGCGCTGGGCGCAATCAGAAGACCATCCACGGCGGCGCGGCGTTCGTCTGGCCGTTGATTCAGGATTACGCCTATCTCTACCTCGATCCGCTGCAAATCGAAGTTCCGCTCCGCGGGGCGTTGTCGATTGAGAACATCCGTGTCAACGTACCCAGTGTGTTCACCGTCGCCATCAGCACGGATGACCACGTAATGCAAAACGCGGCCGTTCGTTTGCTGGGTTTGCCGCGGCAGGAAATTGAAAAGCAGGCTTCGGAAATCATCTTCGGCCAACTCCGCCAGGTGATCGCCTCAATGGCCATTGAAGACATCAACCGCGACCGCGACAAGTTCCTCACCCACATTCAAACTTCGCTGGAACCGGAACTGAACAAGGTCGGGCTGCAACTGATCAACGTGAACATCACCGACATCACCGACGAGTCGGGTTACATCGACGCCATCGGGCAGAAGGCCGCCTCGGAAGCGATTCAAAAAGCCCGCGGTGACGTCGCCGATAACGAAAAGATGGGTGAAATTCGCGTCGCCGACGCCGAACGCGAAAAGGCGGTCAGCGTCGCCGCGGCCCGCCGTGACCAGTCGGTCGGCACCCGCGAAGCCGAACGCGATCGGGCGGTCAAGGTCGCCGATCTGGAAAAAGAGCAAACGATCGGCGAGCAGCAAGCCGCCTTCCAACGGGAATCGGAAGTTAAAGAGCGCGAGCGGGAAATGCGTATCCGCGTTGCCGACGCCGACGCCCAATCGATCGACGGCGAAAACCAGGCCCAAGCGGCCATCGCCGCTTCGCGGGCCGAACTGGCGATCAAGGAAGCCGAAGCGTACGAACGGGGGCAAAGCCGCCAGAAGCAAGCCAAGGCGAAAGTGATCGAAGTCGAAAACCAGGCCATGGCCGAAGCCGCCGTCGCCGAAGCCAAGCGGATCGAAGCCGAACAGCGGGCTGCATTGGAAGCACCCGCCAAGGCCCAAAAGGCCCGCATCATCGTCGACGCCGAAGCCGAAGCCGAACGCAAACGGATCGACGCCCAGGCCGAAGCCGATGCCATCTTCGCCAAGCTCGACGCCGAAGCCCGCGGCCAATACGAAATCCTGCATAAGAAGGGTGAAGGTTTGCGGGCCATCGTCGAAGCGTGCGGCGGCGGCAACGAGGCGTTCCAAATGTTGATGCTCGAACACCTCGACCACCTGGCCGACGCCAGCGCCCAAGCGATCAGCAACATCAAGTTCGACAAGGTCGTGGTCTGGGAGAACGGCGGCGACAACGGCCGCACCAGCACCGCCGGCTTCCTCAACGGCATGGCCAAAACCCTGCCGCCGATGATGCAAGTGATGCGCGACATTGGCGGAGTCGAACTGCCCGAGGCGCTGATCAAGCTGCAAGGCGACGGAGCCGACCTCTCGAGCGGAGCCACCGGCCCCGCCGGAACCAACGGTGATCCCGGGAAGAGTTCGCCGAAATAGCAACGCGCCGCCGCTTGCCGGCTTCGCGAGATTAAACTTACGCAAACGCGTACGCAACCGCGCGACGCATTTTTCCTAATCCGGTCCGCGCAACCACCTCGGCGTCTTGTTCCCAGTACTTGCGGTTGAATAGCTCCAGCGACAGCGCGCCGTGGAAGCCGTTGGCGTAGATGTCTTGCAGGATTTGCGAAAGCGGGGCGACGCCGTCGCCGGGGTGAACGCGGTCGGCGTCGCCGATGGTCTCGCGCGGCGGGTCGGCGGGGTAGTCGTTGAAATGGAAGGCCGCGATCGACGCTCCGTTGAGCAGCTTCAGCCCGTGGAAGTCGCTGCCCCCTTTGTAAATGTGGTACACGTCCAGCAGCATCGCCGCGTCGGCCTGGCCGCTTTCAACGGCCACAAAAGCCACCTCGCCGATGCGGTGCAGCGACTTGGAAAAACCCCACAGTTCAATCATCGGCGTCACGCCAATCTCCCGCCCGACCTCCAGCAGCTTCGCGTAGCGCTCGGCGGCGGCACGAAGGTCGATCGCCTCGTTCGTCGCGCCGACCGGCGGGGCGGCGATCCGCTCGCCCCCTAGTTGACGGACAAGGTCCATGTCGCGCTTGGCCGACTCGAGCGCGGCCTCGCGCTTCGCGTCGTCACCAACAATCCAGGCCGCGAAGCCGATGGCACTTTCCACCTTTAGCCCGGCATCGGCGATGCGCTTCGCCAGATCCTTCAGCGAACCGCCGCCATCGATGTACTGCGTGATTTCGCGAATCCAAGGTTCAATCCCGTCGTAGCCCACCTTGGCCGCCAAATCAATTTCCTCAACGATCGACAACTTCTGCCCTCGGATGGTGCTGGTGTTCAGGCAATACCGCGTCGGTGCCCGGTCGGTGGTCTGCGGCGAAAGACCGTCGTTATCGTCGGCGGGCAGCAGTGCGGCACGGCCGAACATCGAAGCTCCCGCGGCGATGGCACCGCAAGACAGGACTTGGCGTCGATTCCACGGGGTAGTCATGTTGTTTCTCGCAAGGCGTTTTCGATTGGGAACTGAATATTGTCACTGAAGCGGCACGCTGTTTCAACGCGAGCGATGGGTGCGTCGGGATATTAGCGCAAACACCCACTCGTACTCGTTCCCACGCTCTGCGTGGGAACGCACTGCCGCAACGCTCTGCGTTGCTGAAGCGTGACTCACGCCCGTATTACCGCGGAGCGGCGAAAGCAACGCTCCCACGCAGAGCGTGGGAGCGAGAAGGGGTCTTCATCCGTGGGCCCTCGCCGGGATGCCACAAACCAGTTAAAATGCGTTGAAACACGGACGACCGCGATCCACTTTCGCTAATCGGAAAACAAGGATGCCTGAGATTCGCCAATTGCCGCCGGCCGTGGTCAACAAGATTGCCGCCGGCGAGGTGATCGAACGCCCGGCGAGCGTTGTCAAGGAGTTGATGGAAAACGCCGTTGACGCCGGGGCGAGGCAAATTGATGTCGCGCTGGAAAAAGGGGGCACCGATCTGATCCGTGTGGTCGATGACGGCTGCGGCATTGCGGCCGAACAACTGCCGCTGGCATTGGCTTCCCACGCGACCAGCAAGATTCGCGACGCTGACGATCTCTTTCGGGTCAGCACGTTGGGCTTTCGCGGCGAGGCACTGGCGTCGATCGCGGCGGTTAGTCAGTTCACTTTACGCTCGCACGCGCGAAGTGAGGAAGCAGAAAGCAATGATCAGACATCCACGCTCGAAAGCCCCCCCTTACCAAGCGGGGGAACTGCTTCGGGCTTTCAACTGGAAGTGCACGGCGGGCATGAGCAAGAGGTTGTCCCCTGCGGCTGCCCGGTCGGCACTTCCGTTGAAGTAAAGAACGTCTTCTACAACACACCGGTGCGGCGAAAGTTCCTGCGAACCGTGCCGACTGAGTTAGGGCACGCGACGGAAGCGTTCACTCGCATCGCGCTGGCCCATCCGAAAATTCACTTCCGCCTGACGCACAACGGGCGCACGGTGCATGATTTGCCGGCCGACGAAAAATGGCACGGCCGCATCGCCGCCTTGTGTGGCCAAGATTTGTCGGAACGGTTGATCTGGGTCGAGAGCGAAGACGATGCGTCGCGGCTGCTGGGCTACGCGGCCCACCCCGATCAGAGCCGCAGCCACAACCGCATGCAGTACCTGTTCCTCAACGGGCGGCACATTCGAGATCGGGCGTTGCAGCACGCCTTGGGCGAAGCGTACCGCGGGCTGCTGCTGCACGGTCGGTTTCCGATTTGCTTCCTGCGGATTGAAATGCCGCCCGATGCGATCGACGTGAACGTCCACCCAACCAAGCTGGAAGTCCGCTTCGCCGAAAGCGGCAAGCTGTACAGCCAACTGCTGGGCACGCTGCGCACGCGGTTTCTAACTTCCGACCTCACAACACGGTTGACCCCTTCCGAAGCGGCGGACGACAACCAGGCGGTCGACGAAGCCAGCGCCCAAAAGGTGCGCGAAGATTTCGTCAGTTGGGCTAAGGGGGAATTACAAACGGCCGAATCCGGCGCTGCCACCGGAACGGCGACCGCCGCGCCAGTGCGGCAGCGCGATATGGAACTACCCTACGAGCCTTCGCCAGCCCGGCTGGAGTTGCAGCGAATCGAACGCCCTTGGCCTGCGCGTGAAGAAAATCGCGGCGACACTCATTCGCCACCCACATCGCTCGCGGCTTCGCCCCCTGAGGAATCAGCGTCGCAAAGCAAACTGCCCGCGATGCAAATCCACAACCGTTACCTCGTGACCGAAAACGCCGAAGGGGTCGTCGTCATTGACCAACACGCTTTGCACGAGCGGATCCTGTACGAGCAAATTCGCGAGAAGGTGTTGGCGGGCGAGATGGAAACGCAGCGGTTGCTAGTCCCGGAACCGGTGCACCTTTCGGCGGCCGAATGCGCCGCGGCCTTGGAAAACAAGGAACTGCTGGCCCAACTCGGCATCGAGATTGAAGAGTTCGGTGGCGACAGCGTGTTGGTTTCCAGCTACCCCGCGATGCTGGCAAATTTCGCCCCGGCCGAAGCGCTGCGCAGCCTGGTCGAGCAGCTTCAATCCGGTGGTAAGTCACCGGACCGCCGCGATGTACTGGACGAACTGCTGCACATGATTAGCTGCAAGGCGGCGATCAAAGCTGGCGACCGGCTGTCTTCAGAAGAAATTCACACCCTGTTGGAACTGCGCGAAGTCTACCAAGATTCGCACCATTGCCCCCACGGCCGCCCCACGTCGCTGGTCTTCACGCGCGACGAGTTGGATCGGCGGTTCAAGAGGATTTGAACCGAGCGGCGGTTGCGATAACAATGGTAGTAGCGGGGCTTCCAGCCACCGTATTGAAAGACTACCGCACTTCAACTTTCACGGTGGCTAGAAGCCCCCGTTACGACTTGAGCAACTCCATGATCAGTGTTTCCATCGGCCGTGGCCGCCATAAGCATATGATTGCCGAGCATAAGCACCTCGTGGAACGGGGGGCGAAGCTGGTCGAATTGCGGCTCGACTACATCAATGGCACGGTCAATTTGAAACGGCTGGTCAGCGACCGCCCTTGCCCGGTCGTCATCACCTGCCGGCGGGAAGAGGATGGCGGCAAGTGGACCGGTAGCGAGGAAGACCGGGTCACGTTGCTGCGCAGCGCCATCGCCGAAGGGGTCGAGTACATCGACCTGGAGGAAGACATCGCCGGCGACATTCCGCGGTTCGGCAAGACGCAGCGGATCGTCAGTTACCACGATTTTAGCGCCACGCCTGACGACCTCGAATCGCTGCACGCCCGCATGGCGTCGCTCGATGCCGACGTGGTCAAGATCGCCTGCATGGGCCACAGCACGCGCGACAACCTACGCTGCCTGAACCTGATGCGGTGCAGCGACGTTCCGACCGTGGCAATTTGCATGGGCGAAATCGGCACGCCTTCGCGGATTCTCGCCGCCCGGTTCGGAGCGCCCTTCACCTATGCCACGTTCCACCACGAGCGGACGCTGGCGCCGGGGCAATTGAGCTTCGATGAAATGGCGAACAATTACCACTACGACCGCATCGATGAACAAACGGAAGTCTACGGCGTGATCGCCGACCCAATTGGCCATAGCCTCAGCCCGATCATTCACAACGCGGCCTTCCGCGAGTTGGGCTTGAATAAGATGTATGTCCCGTTTCGCGTGCCGCGTGAAGATTTGAATACGTTCCTGGAAGCCTGCCGCGAGATGGGCGTTTCGGGTTTGAGCGTAACCATTCCCCACAAGGAAACGGTCATTCGCCGCCTGACGCACGTCGACGGCGCGGTCAAGGGAATTGGGGCGGCCAATACAATCGTCTTCGACGACGGCGACGCCAACGGCTACAACACCGATTACCGCGCCGCGATGGATTGCCTGGATTCCGCCACCGGCGCACAAAGCGAAAAGCACCTCGAAGGAACGCATGCCCTGGTACTGGGCGCGGGCGGCGTTGCGAAGGCGGTGGTGTTCGGGTTGGTTCGCCGTGGAGCGCGCGTGACCATCTCCAGCCGGACGAAAGAACGGGCTGACGAGTTGGCGCGACGGTTTGATTGCAAGGCGATCGAGTGGAAGGACCGCCATTACACCGAAGCGAAGATCGTGATCAACGGCACGCCCGTCGGGATGCACCCCAACGTTGACAAAACCCCGTTCAACAAACGGCACATCCATTCGTCGATGGTCATTTTCGACACGGTCTACAACCCCGAATCGACCCTGCTGGTCAAAGACGCCCGGGCCGTCGGGGCGAAAGTGGTGACAGGTGTCGAAATGTTCGTCCGCCAGGCAGCTTATCAATTCAAGCTCTTCACCGGCGAAGAACCACCCGTGCAGTTGATGCGCGACACGCTGAAGCGAGCCACCGGGGCGGCAAAGTATTAGTGGCAATGACAAATGACAAACGTGTTGCTGATTGGGTACCGCGGGACGGGCAAGACCACGGTTGGGTGGATACTGGCTGAGCAGCTCGGCTGGGCGTTTGTCGATGCGGATGATGAGGTCGAACAGCGGGCTGGTAAGTCGATTGCCGAAATCTTCGCCGCCGAAGGGGAACAGGCATTCCGCGACCTCGAACAACAGGTCGTCGCCGAATTGGCCCAGCGCGATAGGCACGTAATCTCGCTAGGGGGCGGGGCCATCCTGCGGGAAGAAAACCGGAATGCGATTCGCGGCGGGGGAAAAGTGGTTTGGCTAACCGCTCCGGCGGTCGAGATTCACCAACGTCTGCACGCCGACGACACAACGACAGCCCGCCGGCCCGATCTGACCAAGCAAGGCGGATTGGCGGAAATTGAGCAGCTACTCGCCGTTCGCCACGAACATTACGAAGCTTGCGCGGACATAACCATGGAAACGCAATCGAAACCGCCCGAAGAAATCGCCGCCGCGATTCTATCGTCTTTGGATGGCGATGGCTTTTAAGGGAACGCTAATCGGCGCTAATCGACACTAAATGTGTTTAGCGAAGATTAGTGACGATTAGTGTTCCCGATCACGGCTCTTGCAGGTGGCAACGGCGACA
>CALBTA010000396.1 GCA_937967755.1 uncultured Planctomycetaceae bacterium
CGCGTGAGCAACATGTCGATGAACTGATTTTTCGCGGCCCGCTGCCGTACACAAGCGACGACGAGAATCGGCTTCCCTGCCGCGGCAAGGAAATCACCGCGCTCTGGCAGTTGATTCAGAAGCATTCGTTCGTAGTGGTCGATGGCGAATCGGGCTGTGGGAAGTCTTCGCTGGTCGCCGCCGGAGTTCTGCCCCAAGCGGTCGAACGCTACCGCGTGGAAGACTTGCGCGTTGGCGACGGAGACGCGCAGCGGTTGCTCGACGCGGTCGATCAGGCGGACAGCCAACAAGCCGACGCTCACAAGCCGGTGTTGCTTTGTCTTGATCAGTTCGAAGAGGTCTTCGTCAACGTGCCGGACCAACGCCGCGAGAAACTATTCGCCGCGGTTCGAGACATCGTCAGTCGCGGCGACACCAAGGTGTTGGTTGTGTTGCGGAGCGACTTTTTGGATTTGTTCCTGGCGGCCTGCCGGGCGGCCGACCCGGGGCAAGCGATTTTGGATTTGGGAAACTACTACACATTGGGGGCGTTCGATCGAGATCAAGCCCAGTCGGCGCTGGGTGAAATGCTGTCCCCTGCGCTGTCGGCGGCCGAAATGTCGCAGCGCGATAATCTGCACGATCTAATTGACCAGCTAACACTCGATCTGCTCCGCCCGCCCCGCGACGAGCGGCTTTCCCGCGAGGATCGGCCGACAGTGCTGCCCGTGGAACTGCAAATTGTCGGCATGATGTGCGAGCGCATCGGGCTAAATCGCATGACCGCCGCACAGTTCCACCGCCTGGGCGGAAAGGCCGGTTTGACACGTCAGTACATCGAAGATGTGAAGCAGCGCATTCTGCGCAGCGCTGGTGTCGGCGAACCGGTCGTGTCGAACATTCTTTGCCGCTTGATCTCGTCGGTCGGAACGAAACAGGCGGTCAGCGCCGCGCGCATCGATGCCGGGCTGCGGCTTCCTGCCGGGCAAGCCCGCCGCGTGTTGGAGATTTGCGCTCGGCAGTACCTGGTCAAACAGATCGCCGCCGCGCCGGAGGACGACACGTTCGAGTTGCTGCACGACCATTTGGCCGAACTGCTCGATACAGCGGCCGACGCCCGCCTGCAAAAAGCGCGGGTCGCCCAAAAGCGCTTGCAGTTCTGGCTGGGGCAAGGGCAACGGGCGATCAGTTCAGGCGAGCGGCACGCCGCGACCGAAAAAAAGAACCCCGCCGTTTCGATCGTCGCCCGCTGCGCCCAGCCGTTTTCGCTGTTTACCAAAGGATTGTCTAACCTATTCCGCCAACGGGTTCCCGTCGGCGAAATTCTCACCCTCTGGCCCTACGCGACCGGCCGCGACGCCCGCCGGATGCTGCGCCGCAGCCTGCTGGGCTTTGCGGCCCGGGCGATGCTGGTTTTGTTGCCGCTGGTGATTTTGGTTGGCGCGGGCGCTTGGAAGATTCAGGATCAGCGAGCGGAGGTGCGGCTGAGCCGTACGACGGCGCAACTGCATGAATTGGGATTCAAAGTCGTCGACGACAGTGCTTCCTGTGGCGACCGCGACCTGACTCAAGAGAAACTGAATCGCGCGTTGGGACTCTTGGCGCAGTTTCCGCTGCGGCAGTTGCGGCTGGATGGTTGTCGGAAAATTGAACACATCGAGGGGGCCGCTGAACTGACCGAGTTGCGCGAGCTGAACCTGGCCGGGTGCGAGCGATTGCGGTCCGTCGCTGGCGTTCAGAAATTGACGAACCTCCAGACGCTCGACATTTCCGAATGCTGCAGCCTGGAAAGCTTGGAGCAAGTCAACGGGCTGCCGCGCCTGACGACGCTGAACGCGCGCCAATGCGATTGGTTGGGTCGAGAGTCCGGCGATACCATCGCGGGGTTGCATTTGCCCGCGCTGGAAACCCTAGACCTGGAAGGGAACGATGGAATCGAGGTGATCGAAGACTTCGATGCGCCGGCGCTAAATTCGCTTTCCCTCCGCGGCTGCGTCAATCTGCGACAACTCAGCCGATTCCACGCCCCCCGGTTGGCATCAGCCGACCTGGCGATGTGCCGCTCAATCGGTTCGCTGAAGTCGCTGTCCCATTCCCCCGAGTTGCAAGAGTTGACACTATCGGGTTGCCGCTCGGTCAGTTCGTTCGCGCCGATCGAATCGCTGACAGCGCTCAAGAAACTCGACTTGCGCGGTTGCCCTGAGGAAGTCGTTGACCAGTATCATCAGGCCAGCAAGGTGTTCCCGCAGTTGGACGAAGTATTGGTCGCATCTCCTTGCGAAGGATTACTAGCGGAAATCTTGCTTGCCAACGCTACGCGCCCGCTCGGGAAAGAAGCTTACGCGGGTCAGGCAGATGTTACCAGTGCATCGCCTCCTGATCTCCCGCCCGAACAGCCCGGCGCGGTCGTGGGCTTCAATGTAGTGGGAATACGTTATGCAAACGGCAAAGACGTCGTCAAGTACGTGCCTGGGGATGAGATCGACCTAACCCTGTCCAACGGGGGCGATCCGCACCGGCTGCGGGTAACGATTGCCGACATGCTCGACACCGGGGTGGCCAGCTTCGACGAACTGGTACTCGTCGACCGAACAGACTTAGGTCAAGACGGCCCTTTTGGTCACCACTTTCCATCAGGAAACGCGATCATCATCGTTCGACTGGCAGAGAATGTAGACCCTTTGGAAGTGGAGTCGCACCTGCGAGAAAAGGCACCCTGGGAAGCCCAATTGTTGATTGTCTGGGAGTCGACGCGGCGGCAAGGTGCGGAAGGAGAAAGCATCCGCCAGCGTGATTGGCGGCGATTCTTGCAAGTCAACGGCGACTTGCATTGGATGTGCAACCCTTCCGTCGCCGAAAAGATGTGCGACCGACTTCGTGCCGATCTCGGCGACGACTTGGCGGCCATCACTTGGGTGGTTTCGGATCAGGCAATTGCTTCTTTTGGTATCGATGGCGAGTCGAGCTCGAAACCCGTTGAAGTGTTTGGAATCGATCGCAAGTCGTTCTTCGATACGTGCCAGGCTTTGCCCTACTTACAACACCCTCGCAAACGGGCCAGCTTTGATTTCACCGTCGAGGATGGCGGCTACGACACATGGGCTTATTGCCCCGAGCGAGGTGCGATTGAGCGATCCGCGCTGGCTAGTGCGGGAGCGCACCGCCGGCTGCACCGGTGGCGAATAAATGCTTGGATGCGGGAAGAATTCGACTCGGATGATCCGTTTGCCGCACCCCTGAACGACGTATTTCCTGAGCCTTCAGAACCATTGCCGCTGTCGGTTGCGCCGGATGCCGCGCCGTCTGACGAACAACCAGAAGATTCCGGCACGCCGTCCCAAAGCGCCGAACTGCCGCCTCCGCCGGAAATGAACGATGCGGAAGAGATTCCGCGCGGTGCCGAGATTCCTCTAGACAACCCGTTGCGGTAAATACGTTGGATTTTCACCGGGCGGCTTGGGCCGCTTCGCTTCTTCGTTGCACTTCGCCCATCACCGCCAGCACGATGTCTTCCCGCCAGTGCTGGGCGGCGATTTGTACGCCGATGGGTAGGCCGGCTTCACCACTATGGGCTTCGTCAGGTTGCACCGTGGTGACCGGCACGACTCCGCAGGGGATGCCTAGTAAGTTCATCACGAATGCGTAGCTGGCGGCGATCATCATGCCGGGGCCGCCTTGCCCATGGGGAAACGCAGGGTGGGCGTGCGGCGGGCAGAGGATGGCGTCGAAGTTCGCCTGGTTTAAGCGGGCAAGGAAGTCGCGCACGTATCGCTTCGCCTGGTGCGTCAGCCGCCAATACCCATCGGCCGAGCGCGGACCGGCTGCGGCGACCAGGTCGGCCAATTGCCCTTTGCCTTTGGCCCGCAACATTGCCGCCAGTGCAGGCCGAAGCCAACGCGGCGTTGCGCCCAGGCGGATGATCGCAGCGACGCGGTGGTCGACCGTGCTGCCCTGGGTCAGCCGCCGCAGGTCAGCCGCACCATCGGCCCCGACGATGCCGAAGTACAACGCCATCGCGGTGGCGGCATCGGGCGGATCGAACGGTTCGACTGTCGCGCCGGCTTCGCGCAGCGCCGTGGCAGCTTGTTCAACAGCTCGACGAACGGCTGCGTGCGGGTGGGCGTAATCGTCCGTTTCAAACACGCCGATTCGCAACTTCGAAACGTCGATGTTTCGCGATTCTCGCCACGGCACGGGCGACTCTTGCTCTTCGGTGGCCGCGTCGAACTGGCCGCACATGACGCCCATCGCCAGTTCCAAATCTTCCACCTGCCGTGCCATGGGGCCGGGTTGGAAGTGCAGCGACTCCATGCCGCGCAGGTTTTCGACCGCCCCTTGTTTGGAAAGGCGAAAGGTCGTCGGCTTCAACCCAGCGATGCCGCAGAAGTGGGCCGGGATGCGGATGCTGCCCCCCAGGTCGCTGCCCAGCCCCAGCGGCGACCCGCCGGCGGCGATGATCGCCCCTTCGCCGCCGCTGCTGCCGCCGGGCGTTCGCGAAAGGTCGTGGGGGTTGTTCGTCCGCCCATAAACTGGGTTGTCGGTTTCATGCAAGATCATCAACTGCGGCACGTTCGTCTGGCCCAACACCACCGCCCCGGCCGCCTTCAGCCGCGCGACCAACGGCCCATCGCTCGCATCCATTTGGTTGCGCAGCGCCGTCAGCCCCATCGTCGAAGGTGTGCCCGCGAAGTGAAAGCATTCCTTGATGGTGATCGGTACACCATGCAACGAGCCAAGCTTTTCACCGCGGGCTTGGGCTTCGTCGGCGCGGGCCGCGGCATCGCGCGCGGCGTCGAACATGGGCCAACAAACGGCATTCAATTGCGGCTCGACTGCTTCGATGCGGTCGATAAATGCGCTGGCAGCCTCGCGAGAAGAAACTTCTCCACCGGCAATGCGGCGGGCAATTTCGGCCGCGCCGAGCGTGAGAATTGGGTTGGTCGGCGGAGTGATGCTGCGACTATCCACCTTCACCCACGTCGATTACCTTCGAGTAGCCGCCCCAAATCACCGCGTCGGGCGGGCCCTTGTAGCCGGCGATTTTTTCCAGCGGGTGGTCGATCACCACACCCATGATCAGCACCGTCTCGCCATCACGCATCGCCCCGGCAGGATCGCCGGTTCCATAGACCGATACCGGCGGGTTTTGCGGCGCGGTCAATTCAACGACCGTTTCGAACAGTTGACCACGCTTCTGAATTTCCTTCACCGTGCCGGCGATGACGATGCCGTCGGTTTCGCGGGCTTCGTCTTTCATTACCGACAGCGCCGTCAACCCAATGATGCGTCGCTTCTGGGCTGAACTGCCGGCCTTGGACAAAATCTCATCCAAAAACTCGCCGTGTCCCTCCGACCGGTTGTCAACGAAGGTCGTCAGTTCGGCAAGCCGTCCCGCGGCATCGCGAAAGCTGTCGCGGATCTCCAACCGCTGGCCACCATCTAGTGTCTGGTCGGTTACTTGGTCGAAGCGATCCACCTCGTCGGTGACGACTTTCAACTGCTCACCCATTTCGGCGGACGTGTAAGTTGGGGCGTCTTTCACTCCGGCGTCGGCAGCTGGCGGATCGTCATTGCCCGCCGGCTCCGCCGCGTCGGCATCGGTGCCGTCGGCCAGCGGATCGAAGAGCGGAACGCCATCGTTGTTGCCGCCGCCGTCCGCCGCGCTGCCGTCATTGCTGCCGCCGTTGCCATTGCTGTTTCCGTTGCCATTGCCGTTGCCATTGTGGTTCGTGCCCAGCAGCGAACCCAACCCATCGGCATGTTCGTGCGGCTCATGCGCATCGCCGTCGGCGCTGCCGTCGGTGGGTTCGGGATCGACCGGTGGGTTGTCAACGAGGGCGGTTGTCGTTTCGCCGTCGGGGTTGGTCACCCACGAGGGCACAATCCATTTTGAAATCGATTCCGGCAAACTGCGGCCGATGTTGACGGGATCGCGTTGTTCCACATCCCAACCACCTGGCAAGTACCACAACGTGAACTGCGCGATCGGCGCGGCGCACAGACCGCCGATGATGACCCCAATGATCGACTTCAGAGGGCTGGCGCTTTTCTTGCGGGGCCGCGCCGCGGTGCGCGACGAGGTCGCCGCGCCGCCCACGGTTGTTGCCGCCGGGGCGGCGTCATCGCCGCCGAAGTCGAAGCTGCTGCTCGGCTTTTCCTCAACCACCGGATCGGCCAAGGCGATATCGCCGGCGTCGTTCTCGCCGGTATCGCGTTGGTCGAAATCGAACATGCCTCCGCCGGCGCTCGAATCATCTTCCAGATCGGTATCGTCGACCGTCGCCGCCGACATCGCCGCCCCGTTCGCCGCCGGGGCATCCAGCAATTCCAGCAGCGGCGGCAGTTCGTTGAAGACGCTCTCAAGCGTATATTCTTCGCTGCACAAAGGGCACCGAACACGGCTGAGGGCGTTGGCCGCCGCCGGCACGCTGACTTCTTTCTCACACTTGGGGCAACTAGTCGTAAGCATCGAACCTTCTCCTCCGACGATTGAACCCCACTAGTTTAGCAGAGCAGCACGGCGATTGCGCAGGGTTTCGTGGAGAAAATGTGTTGAACGCGCGTCCGTCCGCTCCGCGGGCTTGAAGCTCGTACGAGCCGCAAGGACGCAGAGCGTCCAATATATTGCGCTGCCACGCAGAGCGTGGGAGCGAGATGGGTGATCGAGTATTATGATTCGATCCAATCCTCCCAAAAAGAAAGGAACAAGTCATGGGCCGAGATCGTTACAAGATATACGACAACGCCTACCCTCACTTCCTCACATGCACCATCGCGGGTTGGACTCCGATTTTCACGCGACAATCAACGGTTGACATCGTGCTCGAATCGTGGAACTACCTCCGCGAAAATCGGGAATTTCGGCTGTTTGCATTTGTGATTTTGGAAAACCACCTACATTTAATCGCTTCTTCCCCGAACCTTGCAGTCGACATTGGTGACTTCAAGTCGTATACAGCTCGGCGGATCATTGACTTTCTCAAGTCGACTGGCCAGCGCAAGACACTCAAATTGTTGCGATACCACAAGAAGCGTCACAAGACCGATCGCGAATTTCAACTCTGGGAAGAAGGCAGCCACCCGAAGGAAATCGACAGCGATGAGATGATGTGGCAAAAGATCGAATACATTCATGACAACCCTGTGAAACGGGGTTACGTGGACTTGCCGGAACACTGGCGGTATTCCAGTGCGCGGAACTATATGCAGCTACCTGGCTTGATTTACGTCGATACGGACTGGCGTTAGCCGCACACCACAACTCAACTCGTTCCCACGCTCCGCACAACCACTCGTTCCCACGCTCTGCGTGGGAACGCACTACTTTGACGCTCCGCGTCCTTGAGGCTCGTTCGAGCTGCAAGCCCGCGGAGCGGACGGAATTGCGTTCCCACGCAGAGCGTGGGAACGAGGAGTAGAAACGAATGCCCAAAGGCGAATTTTACGGACCGCTCGAAAAAGTTGACGATACGACGTGGCGAATTCCCAAGTCGTATAAGGAAGGCATGCGCGTCGACGGGTTGATCTATGCCGACGATCGCATGGTCGAGCAGATTCGCGGCGACCAGGCGCCCGAGCAGGTGGCCAACGTGGCGTTCCTGCCGGGCATCGCCCATGCCTCGCTGGCCATGCCCGATATCCATTGGGGCTACGGCTTTCCCATCGGCGGCGTGGCGGCGACCGACCCGGAAGACGACGGCGTGATCTCGCCGGGCGGGGTCGGGTACGACATCAACTGCGGCGTGCGGCTGGTGCGCAGCAACCTGTTCTACCAGGAAGTGAAGCCGCGGATCGAACAGCTCATGGACGCCATGTTCACGAACATCCCCGCCGGCGTCGGCAAGGATGGAAAGTACCGCTTCAAGCGTAAGGAACTGACGAGCATTCTGGAGAAAGGCCCGTCGTACTTGAAGCGTCTGAACCTTTGTACCGATGGCGACCTCGATCATACCGAAGCAGGCGGCTGCATTCGTGAGGCCGAACCGGATAAGGTCAGCCAGCGCGCCTTGGAACGCGGGGCGAACCAGTGCGGCACGCTCGGCAGCGGCAACCACTTCGCCGAAGTGCAAATTGTGGAAGCCATCTTCGACGAGCCCGCCGCCCGCG